>CBFGNA010000651.1:0-1501 GCA_965650045.1 uncultured Polaromonas sp. | reverse complement strand
TGCTGAGCACGGCCTTGGCCACCGCGCTGTTCGCCGACATGCAGCCCGACTACAACAACGTCTGGCTGGAGTACGGCCAGATGGCCCTGTTCAGCCTGTTGTCGGCCTGGGTGGTGACCGGCTTCATGACGGCCTTGATGGGTTTTTACGTGACCCTGCGCGGCGACAAATACGCGCTGACCGCCCGCAGTGTGGCCGGCGACAGCCTGGATGCCACAGCCCGCACGGCCATCATCATGCCGATCTGCAACGAGGATGTGCGCACGGTGTTTGCCGGCCTGCGCGCCACCTGCGAGTCGGTGGCCGCCACCGGCCATGCAGCAGCTTTTGACGTGTTTGTGCTGTCCGACAGCAACGACCCGGCGACCCAGCAGGCCGAACGCGCCGCCTGGGAAGAGCTGCGCATGCAACTGGCTATGCAGGCCGGCCAGCCGCTGATCGAGGTGTATTACCGGCTGCGCCAGCGGCGCACCCACCGCAAGGCTGGCAACGTGGCCGATTTCTGCCGCCGCTGGGGCAAGGACTACCGTTACATGATCGTGCTCGACGCCGACAGCGTGATGAGCGGCGACTGCCTGGTCAACATGGTCAAGCTGATGGAAGCCAACCCGAAGGCCGGCATCATCCAGACCGCCACCCAGGCCATCGGCCACGTCACCCTGCATGCGCGCGCGCAGCAGTTTGCCTCGCGCATGACCGGCCGCCTGTTCACCCTGGGCATGCAGTTCTGGCAACTTGGCGAATCGCACTACTGGGGCCACAACGCCATCCTGCGTGTCGAGCCCTTCATGCAGCACTGCGCGCTGGCTCCCATTGCGGGCACCGGCGGCATGTCCGGCGGCATCCTGTCGCACGACTTTGTCGAAGCCGCGCTGATGCGCCGCGCCGGTTATCACGTGTGGCTGGCGTCCGACCTGGTCGGCAGCTATGAGCAGCAGCCGCCCGACCTGCTGGCCGAACTCCAGCGCGACCGCCGCTGGTGCCAGGGCAACCTGCAGAATTCGCGGCTGATTGCCGAGCCCGGCATCCACCCCGTGCACCGCGCCATGTTCGGCACCGGCGCCATGTCTTACCTGTCGGCGCCGCTGTGGCTGTGCTTTCTGACCCTGGGCACCGCGCTGTGGCTGTCGGGTTCCCACATCGTCACCGACTGGACGCTGGTTCCCACCGAGCTGGTGGGTCTGTGGACCTGGACGCTGTCCATGCTGTTCCTGCCGCGCGTGCTCGGCATTGCCGCCGTGCTGATCAAGGGCGAAGCCGGGGCGTTTGGCGGCAGCTTCAGCCTGCTGCGCAGCGCAGCCCTGGAAACCGTGATTGCCCTGCTGCAGGCGCCGATCCGCATGCTGGCGCACTCGCTGTTTGTGGTGGCGGCCATCACCGGCCTGAAACTGGACTGGAAGTCGCCGCCGCGCGAAGCCGCCGCCGTGCCCTGGCGTGATGCGCTGCTGCGCCTGGCCCCCATGAGCAGCATCATCGCGCTGCTGGCGCTCGGCATCGCGGC
>CBFGNA010000650.1:0-1504 GCA_965650045.1 uncultured Polaromonas sp. | reverse complement strand
CCACAGGGGCAGGCAGATCTGCTTTGTTGTGCTGGCCATCGCATTTGTAGCCAATATCGCCTTGGTGACGCCGGGCAGAAGTGGCTATGTGGTATTTCTGATGCTGGTCGTCTGGTGTTTTGCTGCTTGGAGAGGGTGGAGGGGCCTATGCGTGGGAGGGTTGGTCGCGATTTTGATAGGGCTTATGGCCTATAACTTATCAACTTCCGTTCACGACCGGGTGAAACTAGGCATCACCGAGACACAGAATTTTTCCACCGTGCAACAGGAGACTTCACTGGGCCGAAGAATGCTGATGGCCCAGACCACCTTGCACATGATTCGAGAAAACCCGTGGTTCGGTGTTGGTACTGGCGGTTTCAAACAACGCTTCAGCGCCATCGCCGCAGAAAAATACACTGGCTGGCGTGCCATTCCCTTCGACGATCCGCACAATCAGTACCTGTTTGTCACTGCAGAAAACGGGCTGATCGGGTTGCTGACATTTCTATTCATGCTGGGCATGATCATGAGGGCGTGCCTCAAAAATGGGAGCATCTACGGAAAAATGGCGGCTGGCTGCTTGCTGGCTTGGTGCGCCACGAGTTTTTTCAGCGGTCATTTCAGGACCTTTCCTGAAGGCCACCTGATCGCCTTCATTCTAGGAATACTTATGGTCAACCGCTCCTTGAAACCAGAGGTATCCACGCAGCTCTCGCCAGCGGGGCACGGATAGACGCGCCATTGACATTCACCGTGCTCTAAAACCAGCAGAGCTCAACGCGGCAGCTCAGGCCATGTAGATCGCGATAAAAGCCAGCAAAAACATCAGCACTGCGCCTGCGGCCGGCAGCACCATGGGCATCATGGGGACGATGGCTTCCACGGCGTCCTGTTCCTGGACCGGCGACGGGCTGCTGTGGGCGGCATTGGTGGAGTGTTCTGGATTGGACATGGGGGGTGATTCCTGAAAGCGGTACAACTGCGCCATTTTACCTTTTCAAACGCCACCCGGCCCCGCTGCGCCGCTAACATGGCGGTTTGCCTGCGCCGGCCTTGACGCCATCATTTTTTTCTGGAGCGTCCCATGTCACTTCTCACCACTCCGCGCCGGGCGTTGGTTGCGGCCTTGTTATTGGGCGGGCTGGCGGGTTGCGCGGGCACCGGGGCCAACAGTCCCTCAGCGCGACCGGTGCTTTATCCGAATGCCGTGCTGACCCGGGTGGGCGAGGCGCAAGGGCGCGCCGAAGCCGATGCCTGCATGGGGCGTGCAGCCTCGGCCGGCCTCACTCCGGACGAGAAAAACAATGCCGTGGCGCGGGGTGCCGGCCTGGGTGCGGCCACAGGGGCGGTGGCTTCCGCGGTCGGCGCCCTCATCACCGGTCGTGGCGGGGAAGGCGCGATCCGGGCGGGCGCCGCAGGAGCCGCCGTGGGTGGTTCGGCCGGCGCGGTGCAGGGCGCTTTCCGCAATGACCGGCCCAGCAGCACCTATCGAAATTTTGTGCAGCGTTGCCTTGCGGAGCGC
>CBFGNA010000649.1:0-1518 GCA_965650045.1 uncultured Polaromonas sp. | reverse complement strand
GCAAACGCCGGGTCGTCTTCGATGGCCAGCACAAGCCGGCCGCCCGGCGCCTTGTGCCGGTCGTCGGGGAACACCGGAACCGAGACCGGTATCGAGGCCGGCAGGGAAGGTGATGGCGCAGCGCCTTTTGCAACTGCAGGCGCCAGGGTCGGGGGCAGCGCTTCGGGCTCGCGCCAGTGCTGCGGCAACACCAGTGTGAAGGTGCTGCCCTGGCCTTCGACACTTTTCACGCTGATGCTGCCGCCCAGCAGCGCGGCGAGGTCGCGGGAAATCGACAGGCCCAGGCCGGTGCCGCCGTATTTGCGGCTGGTGGTGCCGTCGGCCTGCTGGAAAGCCTCAAAAATCAGTTGCTGCTGGTCGCTGCGGATGCCGATCCCGGAGTCCTGCACCGCAAAGGCCAGCTGGCCGTCACGGGTTGAGATGCTCAGGCTGACCCTGCCCGACTCGGTGAACTTGATGGCATTGGACAGCAGGTTTTTCAGGATCTGCTCGACGCGCTGGCGGTCGCTGAAGAAGCTGGCCGGCGTGCCCGCCTGGACCGTGACCTCAAAGCTCAGTTTCTTTTGCCCGGCCAGCGGCGCAAAGGTGGTTTTCAGCGAGTCGGCGAGTTTGCCGATGGTGATGTCTTCGGGCGACAGCTCCAGCTTGCCGGCCTCGACCTTGGAAATGTCGAGGATGTCGTTGATGAGGTTGAGCAAATCGTTGCCCGCCGAATAGATCGACTGCGCAAACTTCACCTGCTCTTCACTGAGGTTGCCCTTGGGGTTGTCCGACAGCAGTTTGGCCAGGATCAGCGAACTGTTGAGCGGGGTGCGCAACTCGTGCGACATGTTGGCCAGAAACTCGCTCTTGTAGCGGCTGGCCCGTGTCAGTTCGGCGGCGCGTTCTTCGAGCACCGATTGCGCGTCGTTGAGGGCGCTGTTTTTCTGGTCGAGCTTGAGCGCCTGTTCGGCCAGTTGTTCGTTGGTCTGTTCGAGTTCTGCCTGCTGGTTTTCCAGGGTAGCCTGCGATTCCTTGAGCACGCGCGACTGTTCCTCCAGCTCCTCGTTGGCGGTGCGCAGTTCTTCCTGCTGCACCTGCAATTCTTCGTTGAGCTGCTGTGTTTCGCCCAGGAGGTTTTGCACGCGTTCGCGCACCAGGGCGCCATGGATGGCGGTGCCGATGCTGCCGGCGACCAGCTTGACGAACTCCAGGTCACGTTTGCGCAGTTCGCGCAGAAACGCCAGTTCGGCCACGCCGTTGACCTGGCCGTCATGCACCACAGGCACGATCAGCACATGGCGCGGTGCTGTCTGCCCGAGGCCGGAGGTCACGGTCAGGTAGTTTTCCGGCAATTCGTCCAGCTGCACCAGGCGGTTTTCAACGGCCGCCTGGCCGACCAGGCCATCGGCGGCGTAAAACGCCTGCGGCCTGTCCTCGATCTCCTTGCTGAAACCATAGGCCGCGATGCGCTGCAGCCGCCCGCTGTCCTCGCGCACGTAAAGCGCCGCCACCGCAATTCCGAGGTAGTGCGCCAGA
>CBFGNA010000648.1:0-1523 GCA_965650045.1 uncultured Polaromonas sp. | reverse complement strand
GTCCTTGAAATAACCCTTGGCTGCCGGGGTGACAAACAGCGCAGCCGGACCTTCAAAACGCCAGTCGAGCTGGAACTTGATGGGGGTGTTTTGCGCAAAGGCGCTGCTGCAGGTGGCGGCGCTGACCGCCAGTGCGGCCAGGGTTTGGATGAAAACGCGTTTTGTCATGGGAGCTCCAGATAGGGGTAAAAGGCTGCTTGAGGCTAAGCAAAAACAATGCCCACCCCTCTTTGTATACATTTTTGCAAACGCTATTCTCGGGCAAGTTCGCCCGCTTGCGAAGATTCAAAGCTCCGTGAATACCCCCAAAAAACCTCGTTGCCCATGGCGGAAATAAACAGCAAGGCATGCTAATTCACCAATTGGTTACACTGGCGCCCAGCCTGCAACCGGGCGCAACAACAAGGAGACATGGTGAGCCTGCCTGAGCGTTTTGATGATATGGAGCATCTGGAAGAGGTGATGTCGCAACCCTCACCCGAACTCATTGCGTCGCTGTCAGCCGTGGATGGCGACATCATGGTGCTGGGGGTGGGCGGCAAGATGGGCCCCACGCTGGCGCGCATGGCCAAACGTGCGGCGCCTGGCAAACGCGTCATTGGCGTGGCGCGGTTTTCCGAGCCCGGCCTGCGGGAGCGACTCCAGGGTCAGGGCGTGGAATGTATCGAGGCTGATTTGCTGTCGCGCGATGCGCTGGCTGCCTTGCCGGAGGTGCGCAACATCGTCTTCATGGCAGGACGCAAGTTTGGCTCTGAAGGCAGCGAATGGCTGACCTGGGCGATGAACGCCCATGTGCCGGCGCTGGTGGCAGAGCGCTTTCGCCAATCGCGCAGCGTGGTGTTTTCCACCGCCTGTGTTTACCCGTTCACGGGGGTGTCCAGTGGCGGTGCGCGTGAAGACGTCCCGCCCACACCACCAGGCGAATACGCCAATTCCTGCGTCGCGCGGGAACGCATGTTCCAGCACTTCTCGCACCAGTACCAGACCCCGGGCCGGCTGATCCGCCTGTCTTACGCCATCGACATGCGGTACGGCGTGCTGCATGACCTCGCGCAAAAAATCATCGCCCGTGAACCGATTGATCTGGCCATGGGGCATGCCAACATCATCTGGCAGGGCGAGGCCAACGACTGGTCGCTGCGCGCGCTGGCCCACTGCGACACCCCGACCACGCCACTGAACCTGAGCGGGCCGCTGATCAGCATCCGCGAAGCGGCCCTGGGTCTGGGCCGCCGCCTCGGCATCGAGCCGGCGCTGACGGGCCAGGAGGCCGAGACGGCCTGGCTGGTCAATTGCGAACAGGCGTTCAGGCTGTTTGGACCGCCCCAGGTCGGCCTGGAGCGCATGCTGGACTGGACCGCTGACTGGGTGGCCCGCCGCATGGATAGCCTGGGGAAACCCACCCATTTCGAAGCCCGCGACGGCAAGTACTGAGCGCTGGTTTTTGCAATCCATCTGAAGAAGGACGACCCTGTGCACTGGACAGATATTCCCGCTGAATCCCTGGAAGTTTTGCGTCGCGG
>CBFGNA010000647.1:0-1528 GCA_965650045.1 uncultured Polaromonas sp. | reverse complement strand
GGCCGTGGCCATGATCCACAAACACCTGGCGGCCCAAATCGCCTGAGCCCGCCCCTTTTTTAACTGCTGGAGATAAGCATGCCCATCAAAGCCTGTAGCCATGTGCCTGCCGACATCCATGCGCCGAATGCCGCAGGCTGTGAAGAATGCCTGGCCCTGGGCGACCGCTGGGTGCACTTGAGGCTGTGCGTGCACTGCGGCCATGTTGGCTGCTGTGATGACTCAAAAAACAAACATGCCAGCAAACACCATGCGGCGACCGGCCACGCGGTGATTCGTTCGCTGGAGCCGGGTGAGCGCTGGATGTGGTGTTACGAACACCAGCTTCAGGTGGGCTGAGTGCTGTGGGGATGCGCGCGCTAGAAGTGCTCCGCCCCGAGCACCAGCGGCTTGTCCGCGGAGTAGGCCGTGCCAAACACGATCTGGTCGGCGGCCCGGGCGTGAATCATCTCGGCGTCGAGTTCATAGGCTTTGGCCAGCGAGCCCGGGCCCTGGCCGGCATCGAAGTGTTCTTCCATGGCCGCGCGCGAAATGCGCACCGGGATGCTGCTGCCGGCATGCGACATGTCAAAGCTGAGCCAGTCGCCGTGGTCCTGGGCATTCGCAGACGGTTCCATGCATCCCTCCTCAAAAAGTCAAGAATAGCGGGGCGTTTGCGGGGCGTACAGACTGGGAAAACCACTAAGCCTTTGGTGGACGCCGCGCGCATCCGGGTCAGGCACAGCGTTTAAATTCAGGGCATGGCAGACATACGTTTGGGGTACGAAAGTGCGGTGGCCCAACTGGGCACACAGGTAGCGGCCAGGCTGGCTGCGGGCGAGGCACCGGAAGAGGTGGCGCGCTGGGCCGTTCATGCACGGGACCAGCTTAAACAGGTGTACCGCGGCAAGACACCGGCTGGCGCCCTGGCCATCATCGAGGCCAGGAGCCTGGCGCAGTACGGCAACGTCAACGGCCCTTCGGTGGAACAGTTGCGGGCCGGCGGAAAGTCATGGGCCGAGATTGCCGCATCGGCCGGGCGCCCGGGAAAGCAGCCGGACGGCTTGTGAGGCGGCGCGATTCGTGCCCGCACGCCCTTACGCTTCGTCCTTTCACACCAGCCGGCTGATCGCTTTTTTCTTCCACACCAGCCGGTAGTAAGCCGTTTGCAGGCCCAGCATGGCGATGAAGGTCACCGGGTAGGCGATCCAGATGCCGTTGATGCCGATGCGGTGGCTCATGAACCAGGCCACAGGCACCTCGATGGCCGCGATGCAGAAAATCGCGATGCCGGTCGGCACCAGGACCGAGCCGCTGGCACGCATCACGCCCGAGAGCACCGAGGCCATGCCGAAAACCACGCTGCTCCAGAGCATGATGTGCAGCAGGGTCTGCGCCAGCTCGATCACCGGCGCGCTGGTGATGAAAAAGCCCATCAGGTGGCGGGAAAACAGGTAGCCCAGCAGCACCAGCGAGCCGGTCAGGGCCAGGTTCATGACCAGGCCGGTGCGCGCAATGGCGCCGAGCTTGTGGTTGTGGCCGGCGCCAA
>CBFGNA010000646.1:0-1546 GCA_965650045.1 uncultured Polaromonas sp. | reverse complement strand
ACTGGCCTATGGCTTCTGGGGGGTGTATTTCGGCACGACAGCGCTGATGCTGGCTGGTGCTGCGATGGGCTTCACCCGCTCGCTGCACCGCATCTCGCTCAATGCGGCGCTGTCGGCAGCGGTGTCGAGTTTTTTTGTGATCGCCTTTCTGGGTGGGCTGCCGCTGCGGGACGAAGGCGTGCTGATGCGTTTTCTGGCGCATGTGGCCATCGGGGTGTCCATCATCCTGGCCTATCTGCTGTTTTCGATTCTCGGCGCGCTCGACAGGCGCCGGGCACGCCGCGCCACCCAGTGGGCCCTGGCCTTGCTGACGACCGGCGGTTTGACCCTGGGCTGGCAGGTGCCGCCGGTAGAGGCGCTGGCGCTGGGTGTTGGTATTGCCGGCTGGCTGGGCGTGGCGGCACTGGCTGTGGCGCTGCGCAGCGCCTGGCGCGGTGACCGGCTCGCATGGCGGGCGGTGTTTGGCGTGGTGTTCATGCTGGTCGCCATGCTGGGGCTGAGCTGGATTGCGCTGGCGCGCGGGCAGGCGCCGTGGCAGGTGCATGCGGTCAGCGCCTTGTCGGGCACGGCCTACCTCGTGATGATGGCGTCCGCGCTGTGGGTGCGTTATTCCTACCTGATCGAGCTGCGGCAGATCATGACCCTGGGCCCCAGCTACGACCCGGTCACGCGCATGCGCTCCCACACCGAAACCGGCCACATGCTGGGCGATGTGTTTCGCCGGCAGCACGACGCCCCCACCGTGCTGGGCCTGCTGGTGGTGAGCATAGGCAACCTGTACGCGCTGGAAAAGCTGCATGGCAAGGCCGCGGTGAACCATGCGCTGTTTGTCTGCGCGGGCCGTTTGCGCCGTGTGGTGCCGCGCCAGGTGGAGCTGGGCCGCTTTGGTGAAGACGGTTTTGTGCTGCTAATGCCCGACTGCCGGGACAGCGGCACCTTGATCAGGCTCGCGCACCGGGTGGCGTCCCGCCTGGGCAAATCGGTGGTGCTCAACACCAGCCTGGACGAGGCGCGCCGCGAGAGCGAGCAGACGAGGTGGCGAGCGGATATCGGCATTGGTGTGCTGATGGTGGCAGACCCCGTGGCCACGGCGTCGGGCACCCTGGCCAGAGCGCGCGCCATGTCGCGCACGGCGCTCAGTTACGCGAGCCGCGTGGCCTGGTTTGACCAGGGCAGCGGCGAGGCGGTCGAGTTGCCGGTGCCTGAAAACGCCTGAGCCGGAAGGCGAAGCCCTGCGCCAGCCGGGGCGCCGGGCTGCACCGATAATTGGGGGTTAACTCGCAGAAACCCATTTTGTCACCGACGCCGCCTGTTCCCCTGAAGATCGATTTTCCCGAGTCCCTGCCGGTTTCCGGCAAGCGCGAGGAAATCACCGCCGCCATGCTGGCCCACCAGGTGGTCATCGTCTGCGGCGAAACCGGCTCGGGCAAAACCACACAGCTTCCGAAAATCGCGCTGGCCATGGGGCGCGGCAAGCTCAACTACCCCGCGGGCCAGGGCCGGCTGATTGGCCACACCCAGCCGCGGCGCATCGCCGCGTCCAGCG
>CBFGNA010000645.1:0-1553 GCA_965650045.1 uncultured Polaromonas sp. | reverse complement strand
AGACCAGCGGGAAGAGCCGCAGGCCCGCCTTGGCCCGCGCTGCCAGCGCGCGCGCACGCGCGGTGCGGGCATCCAGGTCCTGCGCGATCTGCACCGTCTGGAAAGGCGTCTGCAGCGAGTACACGCGGTAACGGTTGCCGTGGGCCTCCACGTCGGAAAACCCGAGCACCGCGCGCGGCGGCAGGGCCGAACGGGTGGAGCGGAAAATTTGCGTGCCGTCCTGGCCCCAGATCTGCACATAAAGATCAAAGCCGGTTTCGTCCTCGACGTCGGGGATGGAGGCACCCAGCGGGATGCCGCCGCGCAGCGAGCGCGCCATCTGTTGCAGATGGTCGTCAAACATCGCGTCGGCCTGGCGCAGCGCACCGCGGTAGGCCGTGGTGGCCTGCAGCACCGCACCGAGCAAAATCGCGGCGAGTACAAACCAGAGCAGGCGGGCTTTCAGAGAATGGGCCCCCACGCTTTTTACTTCGGGCAAGGTCATTGTTTGGGCACCAGGTAGCCGAGACCGCGCACGGTCTGGATGATGTCGTTGCCGAGTTTCTTGCGCACGCCGTGAATATAGACTTCGACCGCGTTGCTGCTGACGTCATCCTTCCAGCTGAACAGTTTTTCCTCCAGTTGGGCCCGTGACAACACGGTGCCGGGGCGCTGCAGCAGCGGCTCCAGCACCGCCCATTCGCGCGCCGACAGCGACACCGGTTCACCGTTCAGACTGGCTTCACGGGTGGCGGGATTCAGGCTCACGCCCCGGTGTTCAAACGCCGGTTCGGCCCGGCCCGCGCTGCGGCGTATCAGTGCGCGTATGCGGGCCAGCAATTCGTCGGTGTCATAAGGTTTGACCACGTAGTCGTCGGCACCGGCGTCCAGCCCGGCAATACGGTCGCCCACCGCATCACGCGCAGTGGCCACCAGCACCGGTGTGGTGTTGCGCCGCGCGCGCAGGGCCCGCAACACGTCGAGCCCATCGCGTTTGGGCAGGCCCAGGTCCAGCAGCACCAGGTCGTATTGCTCACTGCGCAGCGCGGCGTCGGCCATGGCGCCGTCGCGCACCCAGTCCACGGCATAGTGCTGCGCCCGCAGCACCGCCAGCACGGCTTCGCCGATCATCGCGTCGTCTTCAACCAGCAGTAATCTCATGGCTTTTTCCTTGCAGCTGCACAGTATCTGACCAGCCGCTTAGGCAAGGCTTAAATGCCAGAAACCCAAGGTCAGCGCGTTGACGCTATGAATTCACCGAGTTTCGACAGGTCATGCGACCAGAAAAGCGCCAGGCCGCGGGATTGGGCCTGTTCAAGGTTGAGTACCTTGAAAACCCCCGACAGCATGGCGGCGGGAACAACTTGTGCAATGCCAAATTGCTCAAGCCAATAGCCGGCTTTGACCGCCGCATCGTTGTTGAGCCGCTTGACGCTGTTGATGGCGCTGTTGGACACCTTGCATTCAATGGCCATCAAACGCGTGTCATGGAGTCTGACCACCACGTCGGCCTTGCGATCACCGAGCTGACACTCGGCACAAAACTGCATGGCCTGCGGCCCCCTGACCAAGGT
>CBFGNA010000644.1:0-1556 GCA_965650045.1 uncultured Polaromonas sp. | reverse complement strand
TTCACCGCATCAAAACTGCGCCACTCGCGCGCAAAGCGGTCACCGGCATGTTCACGGTCCGTCACATCGACCAGCCGCAGGATTTCGCGGTCGCCCGGGGTGTGCGCCAGCGGCGCGGGCACCATGCCCAGCAAGGCCAGCGTCTGCAGGATCGCGCGGTAAGCCACCTCCACGGCTTGCGGGTCTTCGTGCTGGCCACATTCGAGCGTCACACCGTAGCCGCCGCGTGAGCGCATGTATTCGGTGGTGCCCACGCCGTAGTTCGGGTCGGTCACCAGCGTCTGTGCACGCACGCTGCCCGCCGCCACGGGCGCTGTCGCGCGTCGCGACACGCCGCGCGCATAAGTGTCCAGCCAGCCTTCGACAATGCGCGGCGCGCCGGTGCACAGGGCGAGGTGCATTTCCTGTTCAGCCTTGCTGAACGGCTCCAGCGCGCCCTGGTTGTTCTGCGGGCCGATCATCACAAAGGGTGCGCCGCCGGTGTGGAAGGAGTGCAGGTCCAGCAGCACATCGTGGGTGTCGAACAGCGGACACAACACGTTGGCGATGCGGTCCTCGAAATCCTGCGGGATGGCGTTGGGCGCCATGTTGCGGTTCAGGTTGCGGTCGCCAGTGCGCTGCCTGAGCTGGTAGGCCAGCGGGTTGGTGACCGGCACAAACGTCACACGGCCGCGTTCAATGCGGTGCTGGCCGTTGTCGATCTCGGCCAGCAGGCGCAGGATGGCTTGGGCTCCGCAGACTTCATTGCCGTGGACGGCGCCAAGAACCAGCAGCCGGGGGCCGGGCGCCAGGCCGTGCAGGGTATGGGTGCGCAGGCTGGTGGGGCGGGGTTCAGTGGTGGAAGACATATCAGCCCTGGGATGTTGAGTCATGGATGCAGATGAATGGCCGGCCCGCTGTTTCTGTGGAGACATGGCCGTCGCCTGCGCTGCTCACACAAGTTTATCGACTCGACGAAAAGGGCAATCGGCAATAATACTGGCGTGTCACGCCCATTTTCCCTGCTTTCTTTTCGCCTGAGTGTGTCGGCCTTGATGGCCGCCTCGGCGAGGCTGCCGGTGACGCGCCAGGCAATCAGACGCATGGCGTGGCGGGCGGCCTGGGGCTATATGGCTCTGGTGTTGTTGCTCGCTCCTTTGCTGGGGCTGATGCACGGCGTGGTCCACGGCGCGGGTGGTGGCCTTCCTGCTGTACAAACGCATGCCTATGACGGGAGCCATTCTGTCCGCCAGGCGACCGAAAGTCATGGCTGGCTGGCTGATCTTTTTGCGGCCCACACCACGGAGGCCGACTGCCGCGTTTATGACCAGCTGTGCCACAGCGGCGGTGTGGCCACACCGCCCGCGCTGGTGTTGCCGGTGGTCCTGACGTCTTTTGTCTTTCACTTTCTCGAAGGCGAAGTCCTCGCCCGCCGGGCCGCGCTGTTTGAAGCGCGCGGCCCACCCCTGACTCGCTGAATCTCCCCGAAGTTGCTGAACGCGCGGCCTGATGGCTGCCGTCCGGTTTGTCTTTTCCGATTCAACGAGTTCCCATGAAAAAATCCTTTCCCCGCAGCG
>CBFGNA010000643.1:0-1560 GCA_965650045.1 uncultured Polaromonas sp. | reverse complement strand
CGTGGTGGTGGTCTTGCCTGCGCCCTGCAGGCCGGCCATCAGGATCACGGCGGGCGGCTGGGCCGCCAGGTTGATGTCGCTGACCCCTTCGCCCATGGTCGCGGCGAGTTCGCGATTGACGATGCTGACCAGCACTTGGCCGGGCGACAGCGAACTCATGACCTCCTGGCCGAGCGCCTTGTCCTTGACGCGGGCGATGAAGTCGCGCACCACCGGCAGGGCGACGTCGGCCTCGAGCAGCGCCATGCGCACCTCGCGCAGCATGTCCTGCACATTGGATTCGGTGATGCGGGCCTGGCCTCGCATTTCCTTGACGAGGCGGGAGAGTTTGTCGGTAAGGGCAGAGGCCATGGGGAAGCTCCACAACTGGAGCAAAAGGAAGTGAAGGAGGAAATACGGAAGAAATACCGGCCTGCACTGCAGGCGGCTACAGCTAAACTGTAGCCATGATTTTAACTTTGAGCGCTGGGTGGGGTCTGGCGACGGCCATCGCGGCAGCGCTGGCCTACGCCGTGCTGGCGCTCGCCGCCCGGCGCTTGGGCCAAACCACCACCCGTATCGTGCTCTTTCTGGCCTGGCTGCTGCACGCGCTGGCCCTGGCTGACGGCCTGCTCGGCGATCCCCCGCGTTTCGGTTTTGCGCCGGCCCTGTCGATGACGGTCTGGCTGGTGCTCAGTGTGTATGCCGTGGAAAGCCGCCTTCTTCCGCAACTGAAGGCACGTTGGGCGCTGGCCGGCCTGGGCAGTGCCGCCGTGCTGCTCGCCGTGGTGTTTCCCGGCTCCAGTTACCACGTGATTGCCTCGCCCTGGCTGCCCCTGCACTGGGCGCTGGGCATTGCCTCCTACGGCTTGTTTGCGGCGGCCGTGGTGCACGGCTGGCTGATGAACCGGGCCGAGCGATCCATCCGGTCGGCCACGCAGGCAGACACCGGTGTGCCCTTGCTGACACTGGAACGCCTGACCTTCCGTTTTGTGCAGGCCGGATTTGTGCTGCTGACGGCGACCCTGGTTGTAGGCTGGCTGTTTGCCGAGACCCTCTATGGACCGGGGCTGGTCTGGCAGTGGAACCACAAGACGATCTTTTCAGTGCTGGCGTGGCTGACTTTCGCCGGCCTGCTGGCCGGCCGCGCGCGTCTGGGCTGGCGCGGCCGGCAGGCGGTGCGCCTGCTTTATCTCGGTTCCGGCCTGCTGCTGCTGGGGTATGCCGGTTCACGGTTTGTGCTCGAAGTTGTCTTGAAGCGCGTATGAAGTACCTGATTGTTTTCGCCGTTGTATGGGTGGGGATATGGATCTGGCGCAACAACCGGCGCGCCGAACTGCATGAAAAGGCGGCACGGCCTGCGCCGGTCAGCGGCCCCAAACAGGCGACGGAAATCGTGGCCTGCCAGGTGTGCGCGGTCCACCTGCCGCGGCCGGACGCCGTGCCGGGCAAACTCGGCATGTATTGCAGCGAAACACATCGCCGCCAGGGCGAGCCCGGATGAACCAGGGCGCCGACTCGGGCCACTCCTGGTTCGGCCCCCCTGACACCAGCGCCTGGGATTCGGGCGCCAGCGGCGAG
>CBFGNA010000642.1:0-1561 GCA_965650045.1 uncultured Polaromonas sp. | reverse complement strand
ACATCGCGCTTCCCGGCCATGGTCAACGCCATCAAGGGCACCCACCACCCCCAGGGCAGCAGCACCATCGCCGAGGGCATTGCGGTCGGCACGCCGGGGCGCATCCCGCAGGCCATCATCGCGCGCCGGGTGGACGATCTGCTGCTGGTGGACGAAGGCGACATCGAGCAGGCCATGGTGATGCTGCTGGAGATTGAAAAGACGCTGGTCGAGGGTGCCGGTGCCGCCGGTCTGGCTGCGCTGCTGCGGTACCCGGAGCGTTTCAGGGGCAAGAAGGTTGGCCTGGTGTTGTGCGGGGGGAACATTGACCCGTTGCTGCTGGCGGCCATCATCGAACGCGGCATGGTGCGCGCCGGACGGCTGGCCCGCGTCCGGGTCAGCGCGCGTGACGTGCCGGGCTCGCTGGCGAAAATCACCGCCACGGTGGCTGGCGCGGGCGCGAACATCGACGAGGTGCACCATCAACGCGCGTTCACCATGCTCTCGGCCCAGAATGTGGACATCGAGCTGGTGCTCCAGACGCGTGGCCGCGAGCACATTGCGCAGGTGCTGGCCGTACTGAAAACAGAAGGATTTGAAGCGGAGGAACAACGATGAACACCGAAACCCTGCAATCCGCACTGCCGGCGTATTTTGCGCCCTGGGTGCAAGACCTCGGACTGAAAGTCGAGGCCTTCGATGCCCAGAGCGTGACGGTTCGCCTGCCGCAAAACCCGGCGCTCTCGCGTGTCGGCGACATGCTGTGCGGCCAGGCCATGATGGCCGCCGCCGACACCGCCATGGTGTTGGCCCTGATCAATCATTTTGGGGCGTTCAGGCCCTGCACCACGGTGCAGATGAGCAGCAGCTTCCTCAAGCCGCTGTCCCGCCAGGACGCCCTGATCGAAGCGCGCGTGATCCGCGCCGGCAAGTCGCTGGCATTTGGGGAAATGGACATCCGCGGCGCAGACGACGGCAAAAGCGTCAGCCGCGTCAGCACAACTTACGCCTTGCTTTGAAGCTCAGCGCAGGTGTTTGCTCATCCTCGCTGCAAACAGCTGGGGGATGCTGACACTGCGGCGGCCGGGCAACAGGTCGAAACTTTCTCCGGCGGCGATGCTGCCGGGTGTCAGCACCGACAGATAAAAACCGCACAACCCGCTGCTCGCCATCATTCGTGAGGCCTGCGCAAAACCCAGGGCGGCATTGAGCTTGTAACAGGGTTCGCGCGGAATGCGGACCTGCAATTCGCAGTGCGGGAAGCGCAGCACATCGCCGGCCCAGACCCCGGTCTCCAGCAGGCCTTGCAGGGTCAGGTTTTCGCCCAGGCTGCCATGCGGCAAACTGGCGTCAATCCGGTCCAGGCCCCGTTCACGCCGCGCTGCCTGCCAGAACGCGTAATGTTCGGCAGGGTAGGCGTACACGGCTTTTTCCAGTCCGCCGTGGATCGAGAGGTCGGCCTGCTCGTCCCCGAGCAGGCCCAGGGGCAGCACCGGCACGTCGCCATCGACACCCTGCTTGACCATGCCCGTCAGTACATTGCGCCCGGCCATGGGAACGCGGCGGGCGCGCCCCACCTGAA
>CBFGNA010000641.1:0-1580 GCA_965650045.1 uncultured Polaromonas sp. | reverse complement strand
TCAAGCAGTCCGCCGAGCTGCTGGAGAAGAACATGTTCATGAACCGCATCGCCGGCCGCATGGCCCGCCTGGGGAGCTGGACCATCGACCTGCCGGAGCGCAAGCTCACCTGGTCGGACGAAAACTGCGCCATCCACGACGTGCCGCCGGGTTATGTGCCGACGCTCGATGAGGGCATTGGCTACTTTTTGCCGGAAGACCGGCTGAAGGTGATCCGCCTGGTCGAGGCCTGTGCCGAGCACGGGACACCGTATGAATTCATCCTTCCGAAAATGACGGCCCGGGGACGGCGCATCTGGGTCAGGTCGCTGGGGGAGGCGGTGCGCGACGCCGACGGCAAGATCATCCGCCTGCAGGGCGCTTTTCAGGACATCACGGAGCAAAAAGCCGCCGAGGCGCGTACCCTGGCCCTGGAGGCGCGCATGATCTCCACCCTGGAGAGCATCAGCGACGGCTTCAGCCTGGTGGACGCCGACTGGTGTTTCACCTTCCTCAACAGCCAGGCCGAGCGCATGTTGCAGCGCTCCGCGGGGGAGCTGATCGGCAAAAACCTGTGGGAAGAGTTCCCCGACCTTCTCGGCACGCCGATTGAACGCGAGTACCGCGCCGCCGTGGCCGAGCAGCGCACCACGCGTTTTGAGTCTTTCTACCGGCCGCTTCGCACCTGGTTCTTGTTTCACGTCTATCCGACCAAGGCGGGCACCGCTGTGTACTTTCAGGACATCACCGCGCGGCGCCAGCAGGAAGCCCAGTTGCACCTGTTGCAGACGGCCGTCGCGCGGCTCAACGACATGGTGGTTATCACCCAGGTGCGCGCTGACGACCCAGGCAGCCCGCGCGTGGTGTTCGTCAACGACGCTTTCGAGCGCCAGACCGGTTACAGCCGCGACGAAGCCCTGGGCCAGAGCGCGATGACGCTTTGGGCCGGCACACAGCAGCAGGCCGAGCTGCTGCGCATCCGCAGCGCCATGGACGGCCACCAGCCGCTGCGCACCGAACTGTCCGTGCGGGCCCAAAGCGGCAAGCTGTTGTGGCTGGAGCTGGACATCGCCCCGATTGCGTCCGGCACCGGCAAGTTCACACACTGGGTTGCGGTCGGGCGCGACATCAGCGAACGCCGGCAGCAGCAGCAGCAGATCCTCAGCCTCAACAGCGAACTTGAGCAACGCGTGCTGCTGCGCACCGGCCAGCTTGCCGAAGTTAACAAGGAGCTGGAGTCCTTTGCCTACTCGGTGTCGCACGACCTGCGCTCACCGCTGAACACGGTGGATGGCTTCAGCCAGCTGCTGCTCAAGAGCGACGCGGACCGGGTCAGCGACAAGGGCAAACATTACCTCGACCGCATCCGCGCCGGGGTCAGGCAGATGGGCGACCTGATTGAAGGCCTGCTGACGCTGGCGCATTTGTCGCGTGAGGAGATCCGCTCCGAGCCGGTGGACCTGTCGGCGATGTGCCGCACCATCGAGCAGGCCCAGCGCGAGCGTGATCCGCAGCGCCATGTGCAGCTGGTGGTGCAGGAAGGAATGGTCGCGCACGGCGATCCGCACACCAACGACCGACACGCCGAAGAGGACGGCGGC
>CBFGNA010000640.1:0-1606 GCA_965650045.1 uncultured Polaromonas sp. | reverse complement strand
TGCCTAGCGCGCGTGGGTCACGCCGCCGTCCACCACCAGGGTGGAGCCGACCACGTAGTCGCCGGCCCGTGACGCCAGGTAAATCGCGGCGCCGGCCATGTCGGCGTCTTCACCCACGCGGCCGGCGGGCACACGCGCCGCCACGGCCTCGCCATGGTCGCGCGCGTCCCGGTTCATGTCGGAGGCAAAGGCCCCCGGCGCAATGGCCGTGACGGCGATGTTGTCCTGGATCAGCCGCAGCGCCATGCGGCGCGTGAGCTGGATCAGGCCGGCCTTGCTGGCCGCGTAGGAATAGGTTTCCTGAGGATTGACGGAGATGCCGTCAATGGAGGCGATGTTGATGACCTTGGCCGTGCGCTGCGCCGCCGCCTTGCGCAGCAGCGGCGCCAGCGCCTGCGTGAGGAAGAAGGGCGTCTTGAGGTTCAGGTCCACCACCTTGTCCCAGCCGTTTTCGGGAAAGCCGTCAAAAGGCGCGCCCCAGGCCGCGCCGGCGTTGTTGACCAGGATGTCGAGCTGGCTTTCATGGGCCGAAAAGGCAGCAACCAGCGCGGCGATGCCTGCCGGCGTGGACACGTCGGCCGGCAAGGACACACAGGGGCCCTGGCTGGACAGTTCCCTGGCGGTCTGGTCGCAGGCCTCGGCCTTGCGGGCGGAAATGTAGACACGCGCGCCCTGCGCAAGAAAGCCGGCGGCAATCATGCGGCCGATGCCGCGTGATCCGCCGGTGATCAGTGCGGTGCGGCCTTGCAGGGAAAACAGATCGGTCATGGCGGTACTCCTGATGCGGGTGGACTGGACGTCAGTCCGTTGCGGCGCAGCTTAGCGCCATCGGCCATCGTGCCGCGTCGCCTGCGTGTCTGTGCGCCAGCGCTGAAGCTGCAGCATGCCGCCCGTCTTTCAAGAAAAACAGGCTCGTAGCCCTTGACGGGTATGCGCATCCAGCTATCAAAAAGAGAGCAAACTGCGGCTGGCGCCACCTGGCGCAGGGCGGGCCAATCCCGAATGCGGGTTTCTCCTACAGCGCTGCCGGCGCCAGGCGTTAAGGTGGAATGCCCAGCAAGTGCAAAGGAGCAAGCATGCGAGTGGATATTTACCGCCGGGCCGAATCAGGTCACCGTTATTCCTATCTGGCCGTGCCTGAGGGCCGGGTGATTCCCGAGGAGGCGACCAACACCGACTGGGAGACCGAGGCCCGCGGGCTGGAAGGCGGCGCACACGCTGAGCAACTCGGCAAATATGCCATTGTCGCGATGGAGCAGCAGATCAGCGAAAAAGGTTATGCCATCACCAGTGTCAAGGACAGGGTGGAAGCACCGGACTGACCGGCGGGACCGCGCTCAGTCGCCCTGGCCTTCTGCCGCGGCAGCTGCCGCGCGTAGTTTGTCTTTTTTGCTCGGGCGTTTGCCTTTGATGCCACCGGTGGAAGGTGCTGCACTTTCTGCGGGCGGGCCGGGCAAGACCTCGACCGGTTCGAAGCCTGCTATCTGCTCCAGCGGCAGATTCAGCCCCTGACGTTTGGCGATCAGCCGGAAATGCGCTTCGGTCGCTGCGCTGACAAAACTCACGGCCACGCCACTTTCACCGGCGCGGCCGGTGCGGCCGATGC
>CBFGNA010000639.1:0-1607 GCA_965650045.1 uncultured Polaromonas sp. | reverse complement strand
ACGCATGGCGGCCCAGATCAGCAGCGACAGGCTCACCGCAATCAGCAGCGTCACCAGTTCAGGCACCGGGATATACAGCGAGCCGATGGTGAACTTCTGGTCGTTGTAATGCGATTCCAGACGGCGAAAATCCGCCGTCCAGACCGCCTGGATGATGCTTTCCATCACCACCGTGATGCCAAAGGTGACCAGCAGCGAATTGAACGGCGAGATCGCAAAACGCGACAACACCCACTGCATGCCGACACCGAACACAAAAAACAGCGGCGGCAGGATCAGCAGGCTCAGCAGCGGATCCACATGCCACACCGTGGCCATGTGGTAACTCATGTAGGCGGCCAGGAACACCAGGCCAAAGTGGGCCAGGTTGATCTGGCGCAGCATTCCCCAGGTCAGGCCCAGTCCCAGACCAATCAGGCCGTAGAGGCCACCGATGAAAATCCCCGAGAGGATGGACTGGGCGAGCAGGTTGAAACTCGGGAAACTCATGGTGGCTCGCTGCGTCAGTTGACCTGGAGCTTCACGCCCGGCGGTGCGAACTGGGCGGGGTGCACCACCACCCACTTGCCGTTTTGCACCTGCTTGATCTTCATCAGGTCGTCGCCGTAGTTGCCGGGACCGTCAAAGCGCAGGCGGCCGTGGATGGTATCCACGCGGTTCTTGCGCAGCCAGACAGCAATCGCCTTGTCGTCGAAGCTGTTGGCGCCACGCACGCCGGCTTCGAGGATCTGCCATGCCGAGTAGGAGGCTGCCGCCTGCACCTCCACCGAGGTGTCAGGCAGGTTGGCCTTGGTCGCACGTTCGTTGAACAGCTTGACGAATTCAGCCGCCACGGGATTGGACGTAAACGGTGCGTGCTCTTCAAAAATCGTCAACGACAGCGCGTTTTTGCCATCGGGCGACTTGGTCATGGGGCCAGGTGCGGGATAGGTGTGGAAATGGATGGGCGGCGCGTAGTCAATCTTTTTCATCGCGTCGAGCAGCATGTTGCCTTCCAGGCCAATGTCACCGATCCAGACCAGGTCCGGTTTGGCGTCCTTCACACGCGCGGCAATCGGTCCGAAGTCGCGGTTGCCGAAGTCCCATTCAAGGAACAGCACTTCCTGCAGGCCGCGCTTTTTGGCGACTTCCCGCGCGCCCAGCGACATGAAGTGGATGGAGGGGAACTTGCTGGTGACAAAAGCCACGGTTTTCGGTGGCTTGGGCGAGGCGGCCAGCGCATCAAACACCGAATTCGGCACCGTGGTGCCGGGGTCAGAGCCCAGCGACCAGGCCGGAAAAGCCATGTCGTACTTGGACAATGAGGGGATGCCGAAGGTGTGGTGCACCAGCACCTTGTTGTAGCGTTGCGCGACGCCCATGGCCGACAGAATCGCCCCGGTGGCGTAAGGGCCCATCAGCAGGTCCACCTTGTCCGAAGTCACCAGTTGCTCGTACAGCGTCCGTGCCAGTTCCGGCTTGGACTGGTCGTCCTTGACGATCCACTCGACCTTGCGGCCCAGCAGACCGCCTTTGGCATTGAGCTGCTCCACGTAAATTTCGCCGACCAGCTTGTGCGTCAGCGCCGTGGTGGCCAGCGGTCCGGTCAGTGCCAGCGTGCTGCCGAT
>CBFGNA010000638.1:0-1617 GCA_965650045.1 uncultured Polaromonas sp. | reverse complement strand
GATTTGTTTGGAATAACAACAACTTTGTCTGCATGTTTATTTTCAACACGTATGTTACAGCTCATACCATCTTTTAAAGCACGTTTCGGATTCGGAAATTCAAGACGGATTTTTAATGTTCCTGTTTGCGATCCGCGTGCTGAAAAAGCAGGACCCGGCGCTGCTGAAAAAATACGACCTGTCCAGCCTGCGTGCGCTGTACCTGGCGGGCGAGCCGTTGGACGAACCGACCGCGCGCTGGATCAGCGAGGGCCTGAACGTGCCCATCATCGACAACTACTGGCAGACCGAATCTGGCTGGCCCATCATCACCATCGCCAACGGCGTGGAGAAAAAGGCCAGCAAGTTTGGCAGCCCCGGGGTGCCCATGTACGGCTACAGGGTGAAAATTCTGCATGAATCGACCGGCGAGGAACTCACCCAGCCCAACGAAAAAGGCGTAGTGGTGCTGGAAGGGCCGACGCCGCCCGGCTTCATGCAGACGGTCTGGAAAGACGATGCCCGCTTCGTCAACACCTACTGGAAGTCCGTGCCGGGAAAAATGGTCTACAGTACCTTCGACTGGGGTATACGCGACGAGGACGGGTATTACTTCATCCTGGGCCGCACCGACGACGTGATCAATGTGGCCGGGCATCGGCTGGGCACGCGCGAGATCGAGGAGAGCATCTCCGGCCATGCCGGCGTGGCGGAGGTGGCCGTCGTCGGCGTGGCCGACAGCCTGAAAGGGCAGGTTGCGATGGCCTTTGTGGTGCCGAAAGACGGCGCGGTGCTGCTTGATGCCACCGCCGCGCTCAAGCTCGAAGGCGAGATCATGAAACGGGTGGACGGTGACCTCGGCGCGCTGGCCCGGCCCTCACGTGTGCGTTTTATCTCGCTGCTGCCCAAGACCCGCAGCGGCAAGCTGTTGCGCCGCGCGATTCAGGCGGTGTGCGAAGGCCGCGACGCCGGTGACCTGACCACCATGGACGATCCGGCAGCGCTGCAGCAGATCCGCGACAGGGTGCAGGCCGGCTGATGGCCGCTCCGCCGTGGGCTGGAAAATTTGAGCAAAAAAGGCCTCCAGCCCCCGTCTAACGGGCGCAAGCAGCTATCAAAAGAATAGCTTGTTGCCACGCGCTGCATAGCGCGGTGTCTGATTTCGTCCGGGTGTGAAGGCGGCGGCCCTAGGGTAAGCCCGATGGCTGCATTGACCTGTGGCGGCTTTAATATCAGTCATTGCTTATATTTGAGGTTGCATTGATGGAAACCATGATTCAGGCGGGGGCCAAATCAGAACAGGGGCGGGTTTTTGAACTCGCGGCTGAGTTGTTCGCCGTGCTTGCCACCCCGATGCGCCTGCGCGTGCTCAGCGCGCTGTGCGAGCGCGAGAAATCGGTCAACGAGTTGCTCGCTGAAATCGACACCACGCAGCCCAACCTGTCGCAGCACCTGGCGGTGTTGTACCGCACGGGGGTGCTGGCCAAACGCAAGGAAGGCACGCAGGTGATTTACCGCGTGCAGAGCGAAAAGGCCGTGGCCCTGTGCCGTGGCGTCTGCACGCAGATCGCCATCGAACTCGACGAGCCCGACGCAGCCATTCCGGGCCAGACCCTGGCACCGGTGAAAGCAGGCCGC
>CBFGNA010000637.1:0-1626 GCA_965650045.1 uncultured Polaromonas sp. | reverse complement strand
CAGGGCGGCAATCACGGGGACAGGTCCGTGTTGCACATGTTACAGGGCGGCGTGCCACATGCGGGAGTGATGCATGCCCTGGCCTGCATCGCGTTCCTGCAGCTCGCCGAGGTCCAGGCCGGCACAGAAATGCGCGCCCTCGCCGTGAATCACGGCGGCGCGGACGCTGGTGGGCAGGGACTCGAACATGCGGCGCAGCGCCAGAATCAGGCCGTCGTTGAGCGCATTGCGTTTGGCGGGCCGGGCAAGACGGACGACGGCGATTTCCTGCTGATCGCCGCGGAGTTCAAGCTGGAGGTCGGGAGAAGGTATTTGTGCGTTCATGAGAGGTTTGCAAGTTGGCTCGATTATTGTTATAAACAATAACCAATTCAACAGACTTTGCAGCCTCATTCATCGGTGTTAACCCGCATGCGCGTCTGGACCCACAACGACAGGAGACCCCATGGATTACAAGAACCTCATCGCCATCGACGTTCACACCCACGCAGAGGTGAGTTGCTGGAACCCGTTCGACAACTACGGCGAGGAGTACGACCGCGCCGCCGACAAATACTTCAAGAACAGCCGCCGGCCGACCATTGAAGAAACCATCGCTTATTACCGCGAACGCAAGATCGGGCTGATCATGTTCACGGTGGACAGCGAATCCAAGCTCGGGCGCCGACGCATCCCGAACGAAGAGATCGCCGAAGCCGCACAAAAAAACAGCGACATGATGATGGCCTTTGCCAGCATTGATCCGCACAAGGGAAAAATGGGCGCGCGCGAGGCCGAGCGGCTCATCAAGGAATATGGCGTCAAGGGGTTCAAGTTCCACCCCACGGTGCAGGGCTACCACCCTTACGACAAGATGGCCTGGCCCATTTATGAGGTCATCAACGCCCACAAGATGCCGGCAATTTTCCACACCGGGCACAGCGGTATCGGCAGCGGCATGCGCTGCGGCGGCGGCTTGCGGCTGGAGTACTCCAACCCCATGCACCTTGATGACGTGGCCATCGATTTCCCTGACATGCAGATCGTCATGGCGCACCCGAGTTTCCCGTGGCAGGACGAGGCGCTGAGCGTGGCCACACACAAGCCCAACGTCTGGATTGACTTGTCGGGCTGGAGCCCCAAGTACTTTCCGAAGCAGCTGGTGCAGTACGCCAACACCCTGCTCAAGGACCGCGTGTTATTCGGCAGCGATTACCCGCTGATCACGCCCGAGCGCTGGATGAAGGATTTCGAAGACGCCGGCTTCAAGCCCGAGGTCATGCCCGGCATCCTCAAGGGCAATGCGATGCGCCTGCTCGGGCTGGGCCAGGAAGCCGCCTGACCATCGCCGTTGCTGCGCTTGCGCTCAGGGCGGCGGAGAGACCGCCACGCCCCGGCGCGATGCCTCCATGATGGCGGCAATCAGCCGCTGGACCCGCAGCGCAGAGCGTCCCGAGACGGCGGGCTCCACGTGGTTTCGGACCGCGACCACAAAGTCGCCAATCACCGCGCGGTGAAAAGCATGGTCAAAAGCCATGATGTTTGCGCCCGAACCGGTGGCCTGTTTAGCCCCGGACTGAATTTTCTGGCCGTCCGCCAGCTCTGCGTTCAGCTCACCGACCTCCAGCGTGGCGCTGCCTTTTTCAA
>CBFGNA010000636.1:0-1627 GCA_965650045.1 uncultured Polaromonas sp. | reverse complement strand
AAACGCCACGGCAAGCCCGGGCATCCGCGGGAGCTGGAGAACCACCGGCTGATCCGTTATGCCTCACCGCGCAACGGCAAGATGTACAGCTTTGAGTACTACCGCGACGGCGAAACCATCGAACTCGACGGCCGGCACCTGCTGTCGGTCAATGATTCGCGCGCTGGCGTGGTTGCCGTGCTGGCCGGCCTGGGCGTGCTGCACACGGCCACGTTCCTGGTGCAGGACCACATCAGCCGCGGCGAGCTGGAGCCGCTGTTCACTGAGTGGTGCGGCGGGGCTGTTCCCCTGCATGTGGTGTATCCGCCGAACCGGCACCTGAGCAACAAGGTGCGCGTGTTTGTGGACTGGATCGCCGAGCTGTTCGCCAAACACGACCTGATCCAGCGCAAGAGTTCGCTGCCTGCGGAAATGTGCAGCGCCTGGACAGGTCGCGCGGACCGCATGGCCGGCCACATCGCCCCGGAACAGGCCGAACCCGCGGTGATAGCCTGAATTTCAAGCCTGAATTCAAGCCCAAAATTTAAGCGTTTTGAGGCTCCGGCCCTTACCGGTCAAGGGTAAGCAGCTATGTTATTTATAGCGAAACAGGCAACATCCGGCGCGCCTCAGTCCCGCACGCAACGCGCCGTCAGCGGCAGCGGCGGGTAGGTCAGCCGGGCCTCCCGGCCTTCGGCGCCCAGGCCAAATTCGGCGCGCATTTTTGCATTGCTGTAAACCGATTGCTGCGGCCCCTGACCCCCCGCGTCCCGAAACAGCACCTCGCTGGCGCGCGGCCCCTCGATCAGCGCGCTGTCATCGACAAACCGCACGGTGAAGTCAATCCCGTGTTCGCAGCGCCAGGACTGCGGGCCCGCCGGGGAGCCGGGCGCGGCACATCCCGCCGCGAGCACGGCCACGAAGACGGCCACGAGGGGCGGGAAAAGTCGGGTGTTCATTCGCAAGTCCTCCAGCTTATCGGGGCCACAGCGCCCACAGGCGCAAGGGCTGGTTCACGCGGCTGGCCAGCAGCCCTGCGTCGGGGCCCGTGCCGGCAAAATAATCGGCACGCACGGCCCCGACAATCGCGCTGCCCGTGTCCTGCGCGATCACCAGCTTTTGCAGGTCGGCCGCCGGGCCGCGCGAGGCCAGCCAGACCGGTGTGCCGTAGGGAATGCTCTCGCGGTCCACCGCGATGGAGCGGCCCGGTGTCAGCGCCACCCCCTGGGCACCGCGCGGACCATAGGACGCATCCTGATCGCTCAGCGCTTCTTCACGGAAAAAAATGTAGCGCGGATTGCTCCACAGCAGCTGCGGCAGGCGCTGCGGATTCTGCGCAGCCCAGGCCTTGGTGGCGTCAGGCCAGGGGTTGATTCGGGTCACCCCCTGTTCCAGCAGCCACTGGTTCACACTGCGGTAAGGCCGCTCGTTGGAACCCGCAAAGGCGACGCGCACCGTGCGCTGCGAGCCATCGGCCTCCGTCAAGAGAAGCCGGCCGGAGCCCTGGATGTGCAGCATCAGCACGTCAATCGGGTCACTCAGGAAGGCGATCTCCCGGCCGCGCAAGGCCGCCTGCGCTTCGGGCAGGGTGTCGATCTCCTGGCGCGTGTACCAGGGTTTGCGGCTGGCCAGCCCGGCGGGCGGCTGG
>CBFGNA010000635.1:0-1642 GCA_965650045.1 uncultured Polaromonas sp. | reverse complement strand
TGCCGGGGCTGCTGGTGCCGGCGCTGTTTGGTGTGATGGGTTTTGCCACCGGCATTTCCGGCCCGTCGCGCGACCTGCTGGTCAAGAAGTCCACGCCTGAAAACGCCACCGGCCGCGTGTACGGCATCGTGTATTCGGGGCTGGACATCGGCCAGGCGGCGTCGCCCCTGGTGTTTGGCACGCTGATGGACCACGCCCAATACCGCGGTGTCTGGCTGGGCCTCATCATTGCCCAGGGCCTGCTGGTGTTGAGCGCCTTCAATGTGCGCAAGGTCAGGCGCACGGTGCGGCTGGGCGCGGCCGCGGCCTGAGTTTCAGGCCGGTGGAAACGGCCGGCTCAGAAAACGCGAATCTGCCAGCCCGAAGCGCCAGGGCTGATCGACCGCTTTTGAAATCCCGATGCGCGGGCCGCTGAGCAAGCGCGGACGCCCGGCCGCGGGCAACAGTTCAAACGGCGGCGCATCCAGCGGCAGGCCGTTGTGCGCCCGGGTGATGCCCAGCGCCTGGCCGACGCGTCCTGGCCCGGCGCACAGCAGGCGAACATCGTCCACGCCGCGCCGCTCACGCATCAGCGCCAGGCCCGCAAGCGGCGCGATGGCGCGGATCAGCACCCCCGCGCCATGGCCTTCCTCGCGGCAAACGATGTTCAGGCACCAGTGGATACCGTAAGAGCGGTAAACATAGGCATGGGCCGGCGGGCCGAACATGGCGGCATTACGCGGTGTCGGCCCTGAAAAGCTGTGGGAAGCCGGGTCTTCACGGTCGTAGGCTTCGGTTTCCACAATCGTCCCGCCAACACCGTCCACCAGCAGCGTCGCACCGATCAGCCGGCGCGCCACCTCCGGCGAGGGCGCCATGAAGTTGAGGCGGGCCTGGCCCATGCGCTTCAGTCCGGTGGCGGCGCGGCCGCCGCGGGCAGCCGCCTTTTTTCATTGACCAGCACATACAGGCCGGAGCCGATCAGCAGCGCGATGCCGAACCAGGCCAGCGCGTTCGGGATGTCGCCCCACACCGCAAAACCCAGCACCAGCGCAAACAGCAGGCCGCTGTAGCGAAAGGGCGCGACCAGCGTCATCTCGCCATGGCGCATGCTGCTGATGATGAAGTAATAACCGCCCGTGAGGAACACCGAAGCCAGGCCCAGGAGGCCGAACTCGAACAGGCCGAAGGCCTGCCAGCCCTGCAGCAATGAAGCCGTGCCCGAGACCGCTGTGACCGCAACGGCCGTGGCCAGCGTGATCAGGATGGACGGAACGCCGGCGTGGATGCGCCGCGTCATCAGGTCGCGTGCCGCGTGGAACAGGGTGCCGAACAGGCAAACCAGCGCGTAGTAGTTGAAGCCGTCGGCACGCGGCTGGATCACCAGCAACACACCGAGAAAGCCCAAGCCGACGGCCAGCCAGCGCGCGCCGCGCACACGCTCGGCCATGAAGAGCGCGGCAAACAGCGTCATGAACAGCGGCGCCGCCAGGTTGATGGCGGTGGCGTTGGCGATGGGCAGGTGAAACAGCGAACCCAGGTAGAGCATGGTGGCCGTGGCATCGACCAGCGCGCGACCAGCGACCCAGCCGCGCGTGGCCTCGCGCAGGCGGGAGGTGGCGCCCAGCGCATGGGCGACGGCCAGCACCAGGATCACCGACAT
>CBFGNA010000634.1:0-1657 GCA_965650045.1 uncultured Polaromonas sp. | reverse complement strand
GCACGGCAATCGCGTTGGCCACGGCAAAACTGGTGATGACCCAGGTGCCCTGGTTGGGGCTGACACCGAGGTCCCCGGCAATCGCCGGCAGCGAGACGTTGGCGATCGAGGTGTCCAGCACGTTCATGAAGGTCGCCGCGGACAGGGCAATCGTGCCCCAGGCGCGTGCCGACCCTTCGAGCGGCGGATGCGCTGCGGAAGCGGGGGCGCTGGCCATGCTCAGTTCGCGCGGGAAGCGGATGCGGAAGCGGAGGCGGCGGCCAGGTTGGCGGAGGCCGGCACGGGCTTCAGTGCGGCGCTTTTGCTGCCGCCGGCGCGGGCACGCCCGAGGTTGGCGGCAATCACGCGGCTCACTTCGGCTTCGGCGCCGTTGTCGGGCACCTGAGACGCCTGCGCCTGTGCGGCGGCTGGCACCGGCGCATCGGCCAGGGTCTTGCCGTCACGGTTGCGGATATCGACCTCGACATCCATGGACAGGCCGACACGCAGCGGATTTTCCGCGATCTGCTCCGGCGCCAGCGCGACCCGCACCGGCACCCGCTGGACCACCTTGATCCAGTTGCCGGTGGCATTTTGGGCCGGCAGCAGGGCAAAGGCGGCGCCTGTGCCCACACCGAGGCCGGCGACGGTGCCGGTGTATTCCACCTTCTTGCCGTACAGGTCGGCCGTCAGCTTGACCGGCTGGCCGATGCGGATGTTGCGCAACTGGACTTCCTTGAAGTTGGCATCAACCCAGACCTGCTTGAGCGGGATGATGGACATCATGGGCGTGCCGGCGGCCACGCGCTGGCCAAGCTGCACCGTGCGTTTGGCCACATAACCATCCACCGGCGCGGCCAGGGCCACGCGCTGGGTGGCCAGCCAGGCTTCACGCACCTTGGCGGCGGCGACCTGCACGCTGGGGTGCTGCTCGACACTGGTGCCTTCGGTCAGCGCCTGGTTGCTGGCGAGCTGTTCGCGCGCAGCGGCCACGCCGGCCTGCGCCGCAGCCAGGGCACTTTTGGCATTGGCCAGTTGCGTCTGTGCGTGACCGAGCTCCTCGCGCGAGACCGCGCCGTTGCCGGTCAGCGCCTGACGGCGGTTCAGGTCGTCGTTGGCGCGGGCGATGTCACTCTGCGCACGGGCCACGTCGGACTCGCGCAGCGTCACCTGCGCCGCCAGGGAGCCATTGTTGGCATAAAGCGTGCGCACCTGGCGCACCGCCTGGGCCAGCGCAGCCTCCGCCTGGTCCAGCGCGACTTTGGCATCAGCCGGGTCCAGCTGGACCAGGGTCTGGCCGGCCTTGACGAAGTCGGTGTCGTCGGCCATCACGCCGGTCACGGTGCCACCGATTTGCGGCGTGATCTGGATCACGTTGCCCTGCACATAGGCGTTGTCGGTGGACTCGTAGTGGCTGGCGACAAAAAATTCATAGGCGGCCCAGCCGAGGCCGGCCACCACCACGACGGCAGCAAGTGCGGTCAGCGCCTTCTTGCGCTTGGGGTTGCCTGGATTGACGGGGGGATTGTTTGTGGTGCCTGCAGTGGCTGCGGTGGTCGTGTTCATGATGACTGTGATGTGATGTGTTGTTGACGTCGTATCGGAAGGGGTGCTGGCGCTGGCAGGGATGGGGACCGCGGCGGGCTGCCTCAGCGGCTGCCCTCGCTGGATTTCAAGG
>CBFGNA010000633.1:0-1663 GCA_965650045.1 uncultured Polaromonas sp. | reverse complement strand
CTCTTTTAAAAGCTGTAACAGTTAAGCCTATTTAAGGCGATAGTTATCGTTGGATCAGCGTCAGCGTCTGGATCTTGCCGGCCGCCGCCGTGATGCGCGGAAAGTCCTTGCCTTCCAGCACCAGCTCGGTCCGGCCCTGCCAGCCATTGATCTTCCCGTCCTTGTTGTAGCGCGGGTACAGGCTGAAATTGCCGGTGCGCACGTCCATCAGGCCGGGCTGGGCCGTTTTTCTGGCTTCTGTCAACGCGGCTTCGAGGGCCGCCTTGAGCTGGCTCTGGACGGTGGCCGCATCGGCGCCGTCGCGTGTGGTGCTCATCTGGATCGACAGCAGGTCCTGCTGGACCTCGACCGAGCCGCTGGCGGAAATCTGGGCCACGTTTTGCAGGGGCGGCGGCACCATCACCGGCTGGATCGCCTGTGCCCACAGGCCAGCGCTGGTGAGGGTCAAAACGCAGGCGGCCAAAAGTTGTTTGCTACTTTTCAATGTTTTCTTTCGATGAGTTTTGATGAGGGATGTTTATTGATGTCAATGGGGAACAAGCCTGAAGCCTGAAATACGGCGCCAGCCGGGCCACCATCGTCACGTCACGATAGCCGCATTCAGGTCCAAACCTTGTCAGCTTCGGTCCCCAACTGCAGTCATCCTGCGGCCCATGATGCGCTGCGGTGCTTATCTGCCGTTTGTCCGGCTTGCTCACACTCGCAAGTTCTGTAACAGTGTGTCAAAGTGCGCGGAATTTGAAGATTCGACGTTTTTAGCCGACAAAATGGCTCTGTTACAAATTACGATGCCACCATGAACCAAGCTAGCAACACCCCCCGCGCCGACAAGATCCTGATTCTTGACGATGATGTCCGCATCCGCGACCTGCTGCGCCGCTACCTGACCCAGGAAGGCTTTGAAGTCATCCTGGCGGAAGACAGCAAGGCACTCAACCGCATCATGATGCGGGACGCCGTGGACCTGATCGTGCTGGACCTGATGATGCCCGGCGAGGACGGTCTGTCGATCTGCCGGCGCCTGCGCGCCGCCAATGACCGCACCCCCATCATCATGCTGACCGCCAAGGGCGAGGACGTGGACCGCATCGTCGGCCTGGAAGTCGGCGCCGACGATTACCTGGCCAAGCCCTTCAACCCGCGTGAATTGCTGGCCCGCATCCATGCCGTGCTGCGCCGCCGCCCCGCCACCGAGGTGCCGGGCGCCCCGTCGAGCGAGCAGGAAGTCGTCAACTTCGGCCCCTTTACTTTCGACATGGGCCTGCGCACGCTGCAGAAAAACGGCGAGGAACTGCCACTGACCACCGGTGAATTTGCCATGCTCAAGACCCTGGTGCGGCATCCGCGCCAGCCGCTGTCGCGTGAAAAGCTGGCACAGCTGGCGCGCGGCCGGGAGTTCGAGCCTTTTGACCGCAGCCTGGACGTCCAGGTTTCGCGCCTGCGCAAGCTGATCGAGACGGATGCAGCTGTGCCGCGCTACATCCAGACCGTCTGGGGCATTGGGTATGTGTTTGTGCCGGACGGCACCAACTGACACGAACCCAGGAACCCAATAACAACCGCCGCCGGACGCCGGACCCCATGCCGGCGGACCAGGCGGCCTCCCTCTCCCGTTCCCCGCGAGCCCCTGCATGCAAGGCACACACGCCGCTCACCTCGAAAC
>CBFGNA010000632.1:0-1664 GCA_965650045.1 uncultured Polaromonas sp. | reverse complement strand
AATCGTGCTGACCTTTTCAGCCAGGCGTTTCCACTCGGCCATGGGGATGGCGGTGTCACCGGCGTCGGTCCACTTCTTGCCAAGGTAAGGACTCCAGTCCACCGCGTAGTTGCTCTTGAAGTTGGTTACCACCGGGTCAAAAGTGCTCTTGCCGGCGTCCAGGGCAGCGCGCACGGCCTTGACCATGTCGTCGCCCAGCGTCTCGCCCAGGCCCTGGGCCGACAGCTTGTCGGCGTACAGCTTGCGCGTGCCCGGATGCTGGGCAATTTTTTTGTACATCAGCGGCTGGGTCAGCGCAGGCGTGTCCTGCTCGTTGTGACCGAGCTTGCGGAAACAGATGATGTCAACCACCACGTCTTTCTGGAATTCCATGCGGAACTCCAGCGCCAGTTGCGTGGCCAGCACCACGGCTTCCGGGTCGTCGCCGTTGACGTGCAACACCGGCGCCTCGATCATCTTCACGACATCGGTGCAATACAGCGTGGAACGGCTGTCGCGCGGGTCGCTGGTGGTGAAGCCGATCTGGTTGTTGATCACGATGTGCACCGTGCCGCCGGTGGAGTAACCGCGCGTTTCGGCCAGCGCCAGCGTTTCCATGACCACGCCCTGCCCGGCAAAAGCCGCATCGCCGTGCACCAGCACCGGCAGCACCTGCAGGCCCTTGGGATCAGCACGGCGGTCCATGCGGGCGCGCACCGAACCTTCGACCACCGGGTTGACGATTTCGAGGTGCGAGGGGTTGAAAGCCAGGCTCAGGTGCACCGGCCCGCCAGGGGTGGTCACGTCGGAGCTGAAGCCCTGGTGGTACTTGACGTCACCGCTGGGCAGGTCTTCCGGCGCAGTGTGGTCGAACTCGGCAAACAGGTTGGCCGGCACCTTGCCCAGCGAATTGACCAGCACGTTCAGGCGGCCGCGGTGGGCCATGCCGATCACGATTTCCTTGATGCCGATGCTGCCGCCGCGCTGGATCAGTTCGTCCATGCTGGCGATGAAACTCTCGCCGCCTTCGAGCGAGAAGCGCTTCTGGCCGACGTATTTGGTGTGCAGGAAACGCTCCAGGCCTTCGGCCGCGCTCAGGCGGTCCAGGATGTGGAGTTTCTTTTCCTTGCTGAGGTTGGGCTTGCTGCGGATGCTTTCGAGCTTTTGCTGCCACCAGCGCTTTTGCGCCTGGTCGGTCATGTACATGTACTCGGCACCGATGGTGCCGCAGTAGGTTTCGCGCAGTGCATTGAGCAGCTCGCGCAGGCTCATGGTCTCCTTGCCGAAAAAGGTGTTGCTGGTGTTGAACACCGTTTCCTGGTCGGCATCGCTGAAACCGTAGAAGGACGGATCAAGCTCGGGAATGTTGTCGCGTTCGGCGCGTTTGAGCGGGTCCAGGTCGGCCCAGCGGGCGCCGACGTTGCGGTAGGCGGCGATCAGTTGCTGGACAGCGGTGCGCTTGCGGCCCATTTCGGAATCGGCACCGCTGGCGACGACCACGCGGGTCTGGCCCTGCTTGGCACGCTCGGCAAAGGCGTTAACGACGGGCAGGTGCGGCACGTCCCTGGCATTGCTGCCGTCAACGGCGGGCACGTGTTGCAGGGCGTCGAAATACTCGCGCCAGTTGTCGGGCTCGCTGCCGGGGTTGGCGAGGTAGTTTTCGTACATCTCTTCGACATAGGGCG
>CBFGNA010000631.1:0-1665 GCA_965650045.1 uncultured Polaromonas sp. | reverse complement strand
TTTTCGGGTCCGAGCCCGCAGCTTTCCTGGGCTCGGCCCATGTCACTGCCGATGAACTGATCCCCGGGCGCCTGCTCAGCCCGATTGAAATCCGGGACATGCTGGCAGCCAGCGCGTCCCTTGCTTCCAGCCCTGCGGCGCCTGCCCTGGCCCATTAACCAGCTACCGATTTGAAGTTTTTAGAAAGCCAACCATGAGTCACAAACAAATCCGCAACATCGCCATCATCGCCCACGTTGACCACGGCAAAACCACCATGGTGGACCAGCTGCTGCGCCAGTCCGGCACCTTTGCCGAACACGAAAAAGTGGTCGATACGGTGATGGACAACAACGCCATCGAAAAAGAGCGCGGCATCACCATCCTGGCCAAGAACTGCGCCGTGACCTGGGAAGGCACCCACATCAACATCGTCGATACCCCCGGCCACGCCGACTTCGGCGGTGAAGTGGAACGCGCGCTGTCCATGGTGGACGGTGTGGTGCTGCTGATCGACGCGCAGGAAGGCCCGATGCCGCAGACGCGTTTCGTCACCAAGAAGGCGCTGGCGCTGGGCCTCAAGCCCATCGTGGTGGTCAACAAGGTGGACAAGCCGGGTGCCAACCCGGACAAGGTCATCAACGCCGCTTTCGACCTGTTCGACAAGCTGGGAGCCACCGACGAGCAGCTCGACTTCCCGGTGGTGTATGCCTCCGGCATCAACGGCTGGTCCTCGCTGGAAGAAGGCCCGCCCAATGAACAGTGGGGCCCCGACATGTCTGCCCTGTTCAACACCATTCTCAAACACGTGCCGGCGCAAAAAGGTGACCCGGCTGCACCGCTGCAACTGCAGATCTCCGCGCTCGATTTCTCGACCTTTGTCGGCCGCATCGGCGTGGGCCGCATCAGCCAGGGCACGATCAAGCCAATGATGGAAGTGGTCGTGATGGAAGGCCCGGATGGCAAGGCGATCAAGGGCAAGGTCAACCAGGTGTTGACCTTCCAGGGCCTGGAGCGCGTGCAGGCGACAGAAGCCGGCCCGGGCGAGATCGTGCTGATCAACGGCATTCCCGACATCGGGATCGGTGTCACCATCACCGACCCGGCCAACCCGGCACCGCTGCCCATGCTCAAGGTCGATGAGCCCACCCTGACCATGAACTTCTGCGTCAACACCAGCCCGCTGGCCGGCCGCGAAGGCAAATTTGTGACCAGCCGCCAGATCTGGGACCGGCTGCAAAAAGAGCTGCAGCACAACGTCGCGCTGCGCGTCAAGGAAACCGACGAGGAAGGCATTTTTGAAGTGATGGGCCGGGGCGAGTTGCACCTGACCATCCTGCTGGAGAACATGCGCCGCGAAGGCTACGAGATGGCCGTCTCCAAGCCGCGCGTGGTGATGAAGGAAGTCAACGGCGAAAAGCACGAGCCCATCGAGCTGGTGACGGCCGACATCGAAGACCAGCACCAGGGCGGCGTGATGCAGGCCCTGGGCGAGCGCAAGGGCGAACTGGTCAACATGGAGCCGGACGGCCGCGGCCGCGTGCGCCTCGAATACCGCATCCCGGCGCGTGGCCTGATCGGTTTCACCAACGAGTTCCTGAACCTGACGCGCGGTTCCGGCCTGATCTCCAACATCTTCGACAGCTACGAGCCGCACAAGGGCGAGATCGGCGGGCGCAAGACCGG
>CBFGNA010000630.1:0-1668 GCA_965650045.1 uncultured Polaromonas sp. | reverse complement strand
CCGGCCGTTCCGGCCGAGCTGGCCGGCCTGCCGCTGGAGCTCACGGACAGCGGCAACACCCTGGTCTATACCTTCGACACGCAGCAGGAGGAAACCGGCATCGGCGAGCTGCTCAAGCGGCTGGCCGGGCTTGGCATCGACTTCAAGGACCTGCATTCGAGCGAAAGTTCGCTGGAAGACATTTTCGTCAGCCTGGTGCACACCCCGGCGCCGACGCCCGCCGCACCGGCTGTGCACAAGGAGGCCGCATGAACTGGCACGGCATCCGCGCGATTTACCGCTTTGAAATGGCGCGCACCTTCCGCACGCTGACGCAGTCGATTGCTTCCCCGGTGATCTCGACTTCGCTGTACTTCGTGGTGTTCGGCGCGGCCATTGGCTCGCGCATGGGCAACATCGACGGCATCAGCTACGGCGCCTTCATCATCCCCGGCCTGATCATGCTGTCGCTGCTGAATGAAAGCATCTCCAACTCGGCCTTCGGCATCTACATGCCGAAATGGTCGGGCACGATTTACGAGCTGCTGTCGGCACCGGTATCGTCCATGGAAGTCGTGATGGGCTACGTGGGAGCGGCAGCGAGCAAGTCGGTGATGCTGGGCCTGCTGATCCTGGCGACGGCGCGCATCTTCGTGCCTTACAGCATCGCGCACCCGTTCTGGATGTTGTGCTTTTTGCTGCTGACGGCGGTGACCTTCAGCCTGTTCGGTTTCATCATCGGCCTGTGGGCCGACAACTTCCAGAAGCTGCAGATCGTGCCGCTGATGGTGGTGACGCCGTTGACCTTTCTGGGGGGCGCGTTTTATTCGATCAACATGCTGCCGCCCATCTGGCAGAAGATCGCGCTGTTCAACCCGGTGGTCTACCTGATCAGCGGCTTCCGCTGGAGTTTTTACGGCGTGGCCGATGTCAACGTCGGCATCAGCGTGGCGGCCATCCTCGGCTTTCTCACGCTGTGCCTGGGCACCATCTGGTGGATCTTCCGCACCGGCTGGAAACTCAAGGCCTGAGCTGGCTTTCAAACCGGTTTGCTACGGTTCTGATAGCTGCTTGCGCCCGTCCACAAAGGGCTGGCGGCCGATTTGGCATGTGATCCCAGGATCAGGACAGGCCGCGGGGCTGGCGCTGCGCAACTTGAAAACACAGGGCTGCGGCCTTATCTCCAGGGACTGTCCCCCAACGTTCCAGCCAGAAAGGCACCCCATGTCTGCCAGCCCCGCGACCGATCCGATCCTGCAGGTCAAGCCCCTCGGCTTTCCGTGGGAAACCATGGACCCCTTCCTCTTTTGCGCCTACCACGATGACGCGTACCCGCGCGCCAACGCCGACATGGGGCCGGCGGCCTCGCTGGCGGGCCGCGCCATCGGCCAGGACTTCAGCCGCAAGGACGGCTGGAGCATGTACCACGGCGAGCAGGTGCCGGGCTTTCCGCCCCACCCGCACCGCGGCTTTGAAACGGTCACCATTGTCCGCAAGGGCCTGATTGATCACTCCGACTCACTGGGTGCGACTGCGCGTTTCGGCGGCGGCGACGTGCAGTGGCTGACGGCCGGCAAGGGCATCGTGCATGCCGAGATGTTTCCCCTGCTCGACCAGCAGAACGACAACCCGCTGGAGCTGTTCCAGATCTGGCTGAACCTGCCGGCGCGCAGCAAGATGAGCGAGCCG
>CBFGNA010000629.1:0-1674 GCA_965650045.1 uncultured Polaromonas sp. | reverse complement strand
TGTGTGTGCCTGGTACTGTGGCGGGCGGACAGGTGCTGGGTGATCCGCTGCTCAAGATGGATGGCCAGGCCGTCTTCAAGCTGGCCGTGGGCGTGCTGGAAGCCGCGGCCCGCGCCACCCTTACGAAGGCCGGCCTGCAGGACAGCGACATCGACTGGCTGATTCCGCACCAGGCCAACATCCGCATCATGCACAGCACCGCGAAGAAGCTGAAGATGCCGCTCGACAAGCTGATCGTCACGGTGGACCAGCACGGCAACACCTCGGCCGCTTCGATTCCGCTGGCGCTGGACGTGGCGGTGCGCAGCGGCAAGATCAAAAAAGGCGACACCCTGATGCTCGAAGGTGTGGGCGGTGGCTTCACCTGGGGCGCGGTGCTCCTGAATCTATAGCTGGTTACGCTCGCCAGCCATGGGCTTGCGGCCAATTTGACTAAAAATTTTCATGAAATCTTTTGCATTTGTTTTTCCGGGACAGGGCTCGCAATCGGTGGGCATGCTGGACGCCTGGGGTGACCACCCCGCGGTGCGTGCCTGCCTGCGCGAGGCCTCGGATGCACTCGGTGAAGACCTCGGCAAGCTGATCCAGGAAGGCCCCAAGGAGGCGCTGGGCCTGACCACCAACACGCAGCCGGTCATGCTGGTGGCCGGTGTGGCGGCGTACCGCGCCTGGATGGCCGAGACCGGCGAGGCGCCGGCGGCCGTGGCCGGCCACTCGCTCGGCGAATATTCCGCACTGGTCGCCGCGGGCGTGTTGAGCCTGGCGCAGGCCGCGCCGCTGGTGCGTTTCCGGGCGCAGGCCATGCAGGAGGCCGTTCCGGTCGGCGTCGGCGCGATGGCCGCGATTCTCGGCATGGAAGCATCAAAAGTCATCGAAGGCTGCGCGGAAGCGGTGCGCACTTTCGGGCCGGGCACGGCGGAAGTGGTGGAGGCTGTCAACTTCAATGACCCGATGCAGACCGTGATTGCCGGCAGCAAAGCTGCTGTCGATAAGGCCTGCGAAGTGCTCAAGGCCAGCGGCGCCAAGCGCGCCCTGCCGCTGCCGGTGTCGGCGCCGTTTCACTCCAGCCTGATGAAGCCTGCGGCCGACAAGCTGAAGGAAAAACTGGCCGGGACCGCCTTTGCGGCGCCGCTGATTCCGGTGATCAACAACATCGAGGTGGCCGTTGAGTCCGATCCTGAGCGTATCCGTGCGGCCCTGTACGCCCAGGCCTTCGGCCCGGTGCGCTGGGTCGAATGTGTGCAGGCCCTCAAGGCGCGCGGCATCCATACCGTGGTCGAGTGTGGCCCCGGCAAGGTGCTGGCCGGCATGGTCAAGCGTATCGATGCCGAGATGACCGGTGTGGCGCTGTTTGATCCGGACAGCCTGGCGCAGGTCAAGGAGGCATTGGCATGAACGGCGCCGCGCCGTCCCAAGCTGTGCGCGCCCCGTGGGGGGCAGAGCAGCGGCGTAGCCGCAAATGTGGGAGGAGTTATGTCTGACATCAAGTTTGAAGGCCAGGTGGCCCTGGTCACCGGTGCCTCACGCGGCATTGGCGCGGCGATTGCCCTGGAACTGGCGCAGCGGGGCCTCAAGGTCATCGGCACCGCCACCACTGACGAGGGCGCGGCGAAGATTGGCCAGGCGCTGGCAGCTTTTCCCGGATGTTCCGGCCAGAATCTCAATGTGAACGAC
>CBFGNA010000628.1:0-1677 GCA_965650045.1 uncultured Polaromonas sp. | reverse complement strand
GCGTCGCGCGCCAGCGTGGCCGGGTTGCAGCTCACGTACACAATGCGCGCAGGCGGCGTCCAGTTGCCGATCTGCAGGTTCTGCTGCCCGCCCGCATCGTCGCAAGGCACACCCGTCAGCATCTGCTGGTGCAGCGCGGCCAGTGCCTTGAACAGCTCGAACGCACCCTCGCGCGGTGGATCCACCAGCCACTTGTCGGCCGCACCGTCGGCCACCAGCATGCCGGGCGTCATCTCGAACAGGTTGCGCGCTACGAATTTTGTAGCTGCCAGCGTACGGCCAGCGGGGGCTGCAGCCTGATTGGACGCATAATTTTCGCGCGAGCGGGCGACCAGCGCCTCGCTGCCCTCGATACCCAGCACCTCGCGCGCCTGCGTGGCCAGCGGCAGCGTGAAGTTGCCGAGGCCGCAAAACCAGTCGATCACACGTTCATCGCGCTGCACGTCGAGCAAACGCAGCGCACGCGACACCAGCACCTGATTGATGTGCGGGTTGACCTGCGTGAAATCGGTCGGCCGGAACGGCATGGTGATGCCGTAGGCCGGCAGCGCGTAAGCCAGTTGCTGCGCCGGATCACTCACCGGATCCAGCAGCGTCACCGTGTCCGGCCCGCCCGACTGCAGCCACCATTGCAGGCCCGGATGCGCCGACGCAAAAGCACGCAGCTTCGCGACATCACCCGCCGACAGCGGCTCCATGTGCCTCAGCACCATCGCCGTGATGGCGTCGCCGCAGGCCAGCTCGATTTGCGGCAGCGTCTCCTTGGCGTCCATGGACGCGATCAGCGCGCGCAGCGGCAGCAGCAGGTCGCTGACATGCCGCGGCAACACATGGCACTCGCGGATGTCGGCGACGTAGCCGCTTTTGCGCTCGTGAAAACCGACCAGCACTTCGCCCTTCTTGCGCACAAACCGCACCGACAGGCGCGCCCGGTAACGGTAATTCCAGGCCGGGCCCTCGATGGGGCGCATGACGTTGCCTGCCCTGAGTTTGCCGAGGTGCCAGAGGTTGTCTTCGAGCACGCGCTGCTTGACCGCCACCTGCGCGCCCACGTGCAGGTGCTGCATATTGCAGCCGCCGCAGGCGCCGGTGTGCAGGCCAAAGTGCGGGCACTGCGGGCGCACCCGCTGCGCGGACTCGCGCAGCACCGCCATCAAGGTGGCTTTTTCAAAACTCGGTTTCTTGCGGTACACACTGGCGCTGACACGCTCGAAAGGCAGTGCGCCGTCGATGAACACCACCTTGCCGTCTTCGCGGTGGGCAATGCCCTGGGCTTCGATGTCGAGCGACTCCACATTGAGGATGTCGGGCGGGTACTCCACGGGCGGCGTATCGGTCGCGGCGGGTTTTGTTTTGTTCTGTTGTCGTCTGGCCATGCCCCATTGTCTCAGGCCGCGCTACCATTTCCGGAAGAACGGCCCACCCACACAGGAGCATCACATGGACCTGCGCATCTGCATCGACGTCAACGACATGGACAGCGCGATCCGCTTTTACACCGAAGGCTTGGGCCTGCGCACCGGCCGGCGTTTCCAGAAGGTGTTCACCGAGATTCTGGGCGCCAGCAGCCCCATCGATTTGCTGCTCAATGAAGCCGGTAGCCAGCCCCTGCCCGGCCACCCGGCCGAGCGCAGCTACCAGCGCCACTGGACGCCGGTGCACCTGGATTTTGTGGTC
>CBFGNA010000627.1:0-1684 GCA_965650045.1 uncultured Polaromonas sp. | reverse complement strand
CGGTGTGGCCGGCAGTGCAACCATAGGTGCCCATTGCACCATAGGCGGTGGCGCGGTGGTGCTGGGACACCTGAACCTGGCCGATCACGTGCACATCTCGGCCTCTTCTGTCGTCACGCGTTCCATCCGCAAGCCTGGGCATTACACCGGGCTGTTTCCCATCGACGACAATGCGAGCTGGGAAAAAAATGCCGCCAGCCTCAAACAGCTTCACGCCTTGCGCGAACGCCTGAAGGTGCTGGAGCAGACCACCGGTACAGCCTCTCGAAAGAACCCCGAAAAATCATGATGGACATCCACCAAATCCTCAAGCAGTTGCCGCACCGTTACCCCTTCCTGCTTGTGGACCGCGTGCTCGAACTCGAGAAGGGCAAACGCATCAAGGCGCTGAAAAACGTCACCATGAACGAGCCGTTTTTTACCGGGCATTTCCCGCACCGGCCGGTGATGCCGGGTGTGTTGATGCTCGAAGCCATGGCGCAGGCCGCGGCCTTGCTGGCTTTTGACATGCAGGGCATCACCCCCGACGACAAGACGGTGTATTACTTTGCCGGTATCGACGGCGCGCGTTTCAAGCGGCCGGTGGAGCCAGGCGACCAGCTCGTGATGGACGTGACGCTGGAACGGCTCAAGGCCGGCGTCTTCAAGTTCAAGGGCGTCGCCCGTGTGGATGACAACATGGCCTGTGAGGCCGAACTGATGTGCACCATGCGCAGCATCGCCTGAGCCAGCCAGCGAAAGCGTTTTTCGTGACAGGCATTCATCCCACCGCGCTGGTTGATCCCGCGGCCCAGCTCGACAGCAGCGTCAGCGTCGGCCCTTACACCGTGATCGGGCCGCATGTGCGTATCGGTGCCGGCACGACGGTCGGCGCGCATTGCGTGATCGAGGGCCACACCACCATCGGGCGCGACAATCGCATTTTCCAGTTCAACTCGCTGGGAGCGATTCCGCAGGACAAGAAGTACGCGGGCGAACCCTGCGAGCTGGTGATCGGCGACCGCAACACCATCCGCGAGTTCTGCACCTTCAACATCGGCTCGCCCGGCGACACCGGCGTGACACGTGTGGGCAACGACAACTGGATCATGGCTTATGTGCATCTGGCGCATGACTGCGACGTCGGCAACCACACGATCTTCGCCAACAATTCGCAGCTGGCGGGTCATGTGCACGTGGGCGACTGGGTGATCCTGGGTGGCTTTACCGTGGTGCACCAGTTTGTGCGGCTGGGCGCCCACAGCATGACGGCCATGTGTTCGCTGCTGTTTGCCGACCTGCCGCCGTTTGTGATGAGCCAGGGCCAGCCGGCTGCGGCCCGCTCCATGAACTTCGAGGGCCTGCGCCGGCGCGGCTTTTCCCCCGACCGCATCGCGGCCGTCAAGGCCATGCACAAGGCCCTGTACCGCGAGGACCTGACCCTGGAGCAGGCGAGGGCGCGTATCGCCGGGCTGACGGCCCAGCACCCCGAGGCCGGGTCGGACGTGCAGATGATGCTGGGCTTCCTGGAAGCCACGTCGCCGCAACGCGGCATCGTGCGTTAGGACCATCGTGCCCGACGCACCCAGCGCTGTGCCTGGCGTGGAGAGGGAGCAATTTTCCGCAGGGCCGTCCCAAGGAAAATTAGCCCCTTTTGGGGGCAGCGCAGCACACGAGGTGGCAAGCGTGGGGGCGAACTTCGCCA
>CBFGNA010000626.1:0-1714 GCA_965650045.1 uncultured Polaromonas sp. | reverse complement strand
GGAAGAACTGCTGGAAGAACTGCTGGAAGAACCCGGCGCCATAAACGGAGACAAGCATGGACATCAACCTCGCCCGCACCTTTCTGGAGATCGTCGCCTGCGGCAGCTTTGTGCAGGCGGCCGAGCGCCTGCACGTCACGCAGACGGCCGTCAGCGCGCGCGTGAAAACGCTGGAAGACCTGCTGGGCCGGCAGCTCTTTGTGCGCAACAAGGCGGGCGCCTCGCTGACGCCGGCCGGCGAACAGTTTGTGCGCCATGCGATGACGCTGATGCAGGTCTGGGAGCGTGCACGCCAGCAGATGGCGGTTCCGCCGGGGCGGCGCGCGCTGGTCACGGTGGGCTGCGAGATCAGCCTGTGGCAGCCGCTGCTGCTGGACTGGTTGATGTGGATGCGCAGCCAGGCGCCGGACCTGGCGCTGCGCACCGAGGTCGGTGTGGCCGAGGACCTGCTGGAACGTGTGGCGCACGGCACCCTGGACATCGGGATTGCCTACGCGCCGCGGCAACGGCCCGGCCTGCGCATCGAACTGCTGATTGAAGAAAAACTGGTGCTGGTCAGCACCAGCCCGGCGCGCAAGGCGCCGCAGCCGGCCGACTACGTGTATGTGGACTGGGGTCAGGAGTTTGCCGCGCAGCACAGCCTGGCGTTTCCCGAACTCTCCAGCGTGGGTTTGTCGTCCAGCCTGGGGCCGCTGGGGCTGGAATACGTGCTGGCCGTGGGCGGCGCCGGCTACTTCCGCCAGAACGTGGTCCGCAAACACCTCCAGGAAGGCCGGCTGCACCGCGTGAGTGGCGCCCCCGAGTTTTTGTACCCGGCGTATGCGGTGTATGCCGCCGATGCCGACATGGCGGTGCTGGCACCGGCGCTGGCCGGCTTGCGCCAGGCCGCGGCCGGCAAGGCCGTGCCCAGGCCCAGGAAGCCGAAGGAGCGTCCGGCGGCCGTCTAGTGCGCGCCCGCCGCCGCGTCCAGCCCGCCGGCTGCTGTGGCCTTTTGCGGTTGCGTGAGCCACACCAGCGGGATCAGCGCGAGAAACATCAGCGCCGACACCCAGAAGATGTCGTTGGCGGCGAGCATGAAGGCCTGCTGGTCCACCAGCCGGTTGATCTGCCCCAGCGCCTGTTCCGGTGTCATGCCGGAGGCTGTCAGGCCTGACAGCGCGGCCTGCGCCGCCGGGTTGCCGATGTTCACCGCCTCCGCCAGTTGGGCGTGATGCAGCGCGGCGCGGCTTTCCCACAGCGTGGTGGAGATCGAGGTGCCCATGGCGCCCGCGGTGATGCGCACGAAATTGGTCAGCCCCGACGCGGCCGGCATGCGCTCGGGCGACAGCCCCGACATGGTGATGGTCATCAGCGGGATGAAGAAAAACGCCATCGCCACACCCTGAATGATGGTCGGGATCAGGATGGTGCCAAAGTCGGCCTGGGTGTTGAACTGCGAACGCATCCACAGCACCAGCGCAAACACCAGGAAGGCAAAGGTCGCGTAGCGGCGCGGATCGATCTTGCCCACGGTCTTGCCCACCAGGGGCGACAGCACCATGGCCATCAGCCCGACCGGCGCCATGATCATGCCGGCGTCGGTGGCGGTGTACCCGGCCGCCGTCGTGTGGGTCGAGTCGGCCCACGGCGGTAGCGACGACGCCGGCGGCGGTGTGTACGTCGGCGGCGGTGACGTCGGGATCGCGGAGGCGGTCGTTGAGGTCGGGCAGCGGGG
>CBFGNA010000625.1:0-1716 GCA_965650045.1 uncultured Polaromonas sp. | reverse complement strand
CAGCACCGGCCTCGACTGCAATCTTTGCGCCGGTGACCGGCTCGTTGCTGGCATACCGGTCCAGGTAAATTTTCATGTCGCCGTCCTCGACCACACCGACCAGTTCGAACAGGTCGGAGTGGCTGCTGACGCGCGGTGAGGTGGCGGTGCCCACCCTTGCCGGCGCCTCGGCGCCATGGTCCCCGGCCGCCCGGACCGGGTTGAAGATAGAAGACGCTATGAAAACAATAGCTGCCAGCGCTTGACTGGCGTGGGCTAGAGCCCGATTTTTCTTGTAAACGGAGTTCATGGGAGCAGTCCAAGGGCTTGGTTCAATTGGGAGATGGCGCGCTGCAGGCCCACACGGGCGCGCGCCAGGGACAGATCGGCTTCAAATTTTTCGCTGTCGGCGCGCAGGCGGCTGGGCAAGTCGGACTCGCCCAGGCGGTAGGACCGGGCCATCAGGGTTTGCACTTCGCTGCTGAGGCGCGCGCGTTCGGCCATGCCGGCTTGTGTGCGGCGGGCCGCTTCGAGTTCGGCCAGCGCCGAGGCCAGCTCGCCCTGGGTCTGCCGCTGCACCGCGTCGAGTTCGGCCTGCGCGTCATCGAGTTCGGCGCGTGCGGCGGCGATGCGCGGGGCGTTGCGGCTGTCGGTGCCCAAGGGAATCCTGATCGCCATGCGCAGGCTGTTTTCGGCGGCCGCACCGAAGCTTGCGCGCTCACGCGTGACGCCCACACCGATGGCCACGGGATCACGCCGGTCGGTTTCGCTCAGTGCCAGCCTGGCCTGGGCAGCCTGGAGGCGGGTCTGGGCCGCCAGCAGCGCCGGATGGTCAGGCTGGATGCCGGGCCTGGCTGGCGGCAGCGCCTCGTCCAGTGCCGGCGACTCCGGCAGGCCGGTCAGGGCCAGCCACCGGTGGCGCAGGCGGGTCCATGCGATGTCTGCCTGGTCGCGCCCGCTGGCGGCCTGCTCGACCAGCGACTGCGCCTGCAAGCCGTCCACGCGCGCGCTGTCGCCGGCCGTGACCCGGCGCGCCACATCCTGTGCCAGCGCCAGCGCCTCGCTGTGTTTGCGCGCCGCCAGTTCGCGCTCGGTGTGCGCCACGGCCAGGGCGGCGGCCACTTCGCGGACATCGGCGGCGACCCTCAGTCGCGCCAGCAGCTGCTGGGGCTCAAACGCCAGGCGCTGCGCCGCTACCTCGCGCTGGCTGGCGCTGCGCACGCCGGGGCTCCAGAGGGGCAGTTCGAGTTCGGCTTCGTATTCGCGAAAGCCGCCGTTGTTGCTGAAGCGGTCGCTGCGCTGTGCCAGCAGGACGCTGGGGGCGCCATCGATCCAGGATGAGGCGGCGCGTTCGCGCGCCTGCACCCCGGCGCGGCGGCTGTCGGCGCTGCGGGCCGCCGGGCTCAGCGCCCAGGCGGCATCAAGGGCTTCGCGCAGGCTGGGACCCTGGCGTGCAGGGACGGCGGGATCGCGGGAAAGGGACGGCGAAGGCGGCGACGGCGGCGGGATGGGCGCGCCGGCCGCGCAGGCCAAGGCAGCCGACAGCGTGAGCACCGCACAGGCTGGCCGCGCCAAACGTAAAGCGGAAAAGAAAGACAAGGATGTTCTCCGAAGTGAAACAACTTCGGCGAACCTTTGCGCGAGCGCAGATGAAAGGGGTCTTAAGCGCCCGTCAGCTCAAAGGTTCACCACGGCAGGCGTGGTGAACAGCCATTGCGGGCGTTCGATGGTGTTGGA
>CBFGNA010000624.1:0-1716 GCA_965650045.1 uncultured Polaromonas sp. | reverse complement strand
CCGCGGCCGGCGGCTGCCCGGTCATCATGGGGCCGCATACCTTCAACTTTGCCGAGGTGTCGGAGCTGGCACAAGCCGCCGGCGCTGCGCGCCGCGTGGCCGACATGGACGAAGCCTTGCGCAGCGCCCGTGCCATGCTGGCCCGCCCGTCCGCACAGCAGGCCGCCGCCGACGCCGGCCTGACCTTCGCCGCGCAGCACCGCGGCGCCGCCGCCAACACCGTGCAGGCGCTGACGCATTTCCTGGCGTGATGACGCACCATTCACCGTTCGCCCTGAGCCTGTCGAAGGGCCTGGCCGCGCTCAGCCCGGACAGGCTTGCGCCTGCAGGGCGGAAATCAGCAAGTTAAACCGAAAAAGCTTGATCCATGGCTGAGCCCCTCGTCAACCAATACGGCGCCGACGTTCCCAGAGCCATTGCCCGCATGATCAGCGCGGTGCACCCGGCCTTTGATTCGCGCAAGTTCGTCGCGGACGCACTCAAGGGCTACGACGAGCTGGCCCTGATGCCGCGCGGCAAACACATCGCCCGCGCACTGCACAAGCACCTGCCGCCCGACTACTCCAAGGCGGTGGACATCCTGCTGGCCTCGCTGGACCAGCCGCACGGACGCGACCCCGGGCTGACTTTGGGCTCCTTCCTGTTTCTGCCGCACACCATGTTCGTCGCGGAGTTCGGGCTCGATCATTTTGAAGATTCGATGCGCGCGCAACACGCGCTGACGCAGCGCTTCACGGCCGAGTTCAGCATCCGCCCCTTTCTGCAAAATCATGAAGCCGCGACGCTGAAGCGTTTCAAACAATGGGCCAGCGACCCGAGCGAACATGTGCGCCGCCTGGTGTCCGAAGGCAGCCGCCCACGCCTGCCCTGGGCCAGCCGCCTGCCGGCTTTCCAGCAAGACCCGGCGCCGGTGCTGGCGCTGCTGGAACTGTTGAAGGACGACCCGGCGCTGTACGTGCGCCGCTCCGTCGCCAACAACCTCAACGACATCGGCAAGGACCACCCCGACGTGCTGGCAGCCACCGCAAAGACGTGGCTCAAAGGCGCCAGCGACGAGCGCCGGTGGATCGTGCAGCACGCGCTGCGCTCTGCCGTCAAACGCGGCGAGGCCGGCGCGCTGGCGGTGCTGGGCTTTGGCAAAAGCGCAGAGGCCGCGGTGAGCGGCGCGCGCATCACGCCCCAACGCGTGGTGATGGGTGACAAGGTCAACATCGCTTTCGATGTGACCAACATCGGCACGAAGCCGCAACGCGTGCTGGTGGACTTCTGCATCCACTACGTCAAGGCCAGCGGCAAAAGCAGCGCCAAGGTCTTCAAGCTCAAGGTGCTGGACCTCGCGCCGGGTGAAAAGGCGCGGCTGGCGAAAACCGTCTCCACCGCCGAGATGACGACACGCAAACACCACGCGGGCAAACATCGGGTGGAGGTGCTGCTCAATGGGCAAGCCCAGGCGCTGGGGGCATTTGAGCTGGTGGCAGTCGCCGGACGGTAAAGCCTCTTTTTGACGGGCGTGGGGCGTTGTCGTGGCTCAAGGCACCAGCAGCGAATTGATCAGCAGCAAATCTTCCGGCGTCAGCGTGCCATTGGCCTGGCGCAGGCGCAGGCCGCCGAGCAGCACGTTGTAGCGCGCCACCGCGAGGTCGCGTTTGGTCTGGAACAACTGGCTTTGCGCGTTCAGCACGTCGATGTTGATGCGCACACCGACCTGGTAGCCCT
>CBFGNA010000623.1:0-1722 GCA_965650045.1 uncultured Polaromonas sp. | reverse complement strand
GCCGTTGGCATAGGGCAGGGCGGTGGTGACAAAAAGGCGGCGCTGGGACATAGGGGGCTTTGTGGCTTTGGAGGCTAACCCGCGATTTTAAGTCGGCGGCGCCAAGGAAGCGCTGAACAAGTCCTTGCGGGGGCGCGGCAGCCGGATCGGGATGGGATGCAAGGTGGTTTTCGCGGCCCATAGCCAGCTATGGACAAGAAATGCCACGCAGCAGACCGCCCGAGTCCGGCTGATCGCGCGCTGCGGGGGGGCTTGTTCAGCGCTTCCCGAAACCCCCCTGCGCCGAGGTGTTGGCCCTGCGGCGTTAGACTGGTGGCAGTTCCGGCGGCAACGCCCGCCTTTCAGATTTATCCGGAGATTTTCCCCCATGGCAGTAGAACAACAGGCCATCCTGAACGCCCTGCAAGGCGTGCTGGATCCCAACACCGGCAAGGACTTTGTCGGTACCAAGGCGATCAAAAACCTGCAGATCAGCGGTGACGACGTCGCTTTTGATGTGGAACTCGGTTATCCGGCGAAAAGCCAGCTCGCCGGCATCCGCAAGCTCTTGATCCAGGCCGTCAAGGGCGTCGCCGGTGTCGGCAACGTCTCGGTCAACGTGAATTTCAAAATCGCCAGCCACAGCGTGCAGCGCGGCGTGCAGCTGCTGCCCAACGTCAAGAACATCGTGGCCGTGGCCTCCGGCAAGGGCGGCGTGGGCAAAAGCACCACCGCCGTGAATCTGGCGCTGGCGCTGGCCGCCGAGGGTGCCAGCGTCGGGCTGCTCGACGCCGACATCTACGGCCCCAGCCAGCCCATGATGATGGGCATCGAGGGCCGGCCCGAAAGCGTGGACGGCAAGAACATGGAGCCGATGGAGAACTACGGCCTGCAGGTCATGTCCATCGGTTTCCTGGTGGCCCAGGACGAGGCCATGATCTGGCGCGGCCCGATGGCGACCCAAGCGCTGGAGCAGTTGCTGCGCCAGACCAACTGGAAAGACCTGGATTACCTGATCGTTGACATGCCGCCGGGCACCGGCGACATCCAGCTCACCCTGAGCCAGCGCGTGCCCATGACCGGCGCCGTGATCGTCACCACGCCGCAGGACATCGCGTTGCTGGACGCCAAAAAAGGCATCAAGATGTTCGAGAAGGTCGGCGTGCCGATTCTGGGCATCGTCGAAAACATGGCGGTGCACATCTGCAGCCAGTGCGGCCATGCCGAGCACATCTTCGGCGAAGGCGGCGGCAAGAAGATGGCCGCCGACTACAACATGGATTACCTGGGCGCGCTGCCGCTGGACATGCAGATCCGCCTGCAGGCCGACAGCGGTCGGCCCACCGTGGTGGCCGACCCCGATGGCGAGGTGGCGAGCATCTACAAGGCCGTCGCACGCCAGGTGGCCATCACCATCGCCGCCAAGTCGAGGGATTTTTCCAGCAAGTTTCCGAGCATCAAGATTTCGAAAGACACCTGATCCCGCGGCCGCCCATGAGCACTTCCGGCTTTTTCCTGCAATCACCCGCCGCGCATGGCGTCGCCCGGCCTTGTGTGTACGTCGCGGTGGTGATGCGGCGGGAACGCATCGCCAATGCGTGGCAGCCGTGGCGCTGGTCGCTGGCCGACATCGTGCCGCATGAGGCCGGCTTCGGGCCGCAGCCGCGTTTGCTGATCAAGGACGACAGCGAGGAGCGCTGGCTGCACCCGGGTTTCAAGGTCGAATTGTTAGATCGGAAGAGC
>CBFGNA010000622.1:0-1728 GCA_965650045.1 uncultured Polaromonas sp. | reverse complement strand
CATTGACCAGCATGGTCTGCTGCTTCATCCAGTCGGCCCAGGCTTCCTTGCTGACTTCTTCCCACAGGCGTTTGCCCAGCGGACCGGGGTAGGGCGGGAAATCCAGGCCTTCGGCTTCGCGGCCCAGTTTGATGCAGTTGACGGTGCGTGCCATGTGGCTTTTCTTTCGTGAGAGGTATAGATGTTTTGGCTATCAGGAAATGAAATCTTGTTCGTTCCTGTTTTGTGTCGGGGCTTCCAGAATCCAGTTTCTTACTTACTTCGCATGCAAATGCATTGGACCCAGGAAAGCAAAGAACCATGACTACTCGCCGCTATTTTATGAATGTTTCCACCCGCCTCGCAGTAGCCGTTGCGCTGGCAGGGTCGGCCGGTGCCGTGCTGGCACAAACACCGCCGGCTGCCAAACCACCGGTGACCCTGCTCAACGTGTCTTACGACCCGACGCGTGAGCTCTACGTGGCGTTCAACGCCGCGTTCGCCAAATACTGGAAAGCCAAGGCCAACCAGGACGTGACCATCAAACAGTCGCACGGCGGCTCCGGCAAACAGGCGCGCTCCATCATCGACGGGCTGGACGCCGACGTGGCCACGCTGGCGCTGGCCGGCGACACCGATGCACTGGTCAAGAACGGCGGCTGGCTGGCGGCCGACTGGCAGAAAAAGCTGCCACACAATTCCTCGCCCTACACCTCGACCATCGTGCTGGTGGTTCGCCAGGGCAACCCCAAGGGGATCAAGGACTGGGATGACCTGATCAAGCCTGGCGTGAGCGTCATCACGCCCAACCCCAAGACCTCGGGCGGCGCCCGCTGGAACTACCTGGCGGCTTGGGAATTTGCAAAACGCAAGTTCGGCGGCGACGCGCAGGCCAGGGAATTTGTCGCCAAGCTGTATGCCAACGTGCCGGTGCTCGACACCGGCGCCCGCGGCTCGTCGATCACCTTCGCGCAGCGCAACCAGGGCGATGTGTTCATCTCCTGGGAAAACGAGGCCTACCTGATTGAAAAGGAATTCGGCAGCAAGGTCGACGTGGTCTACCCGTCGCTGTCCATCCTGGCTGAGCCGGCGGTTGCCGTGGTTGACAAGAACGTCGACAGAAAGGGGACACGCGCCGTGGCCGAGGAGTACCTGAAGTATTTGTATTCCGAAGAAGGTCAGGACATTGCCGGGAAGAATTTTTACCGTCCGGCCGTGTCGCAAAAGGCCATCGCCAAATACGCCAGGCAGTTCCCCAAGCTGAACCTGTTCACCATCGACCAGGCCTTCGGTGGCTGGGCCAGGGCCGACAAGGACCACTTTGCCGACGGCGGATCGTTTGACCAGATTTACCTGAGAAAGTAGATGTGGGGCCCTCGGCTTTTTCAGGGCCGGTCGGCCAGTGGCCGCCGCCGTGGATGGCTTTTTTTCAGCAGCAATGACAGCACCAGCAGGCTGGCGGCGCCGGCGCCATACACCGCCGCCCGCTGTGCCAGGGTGGAGCTCTCAGGCTGCTGGCGCGTGGGCTGGGCGGCTGGAGCCGGCGCCGCCACCGCCTTGCCCGCTGCCTCGCTGCGATGGGGCGCTTTCACCGCCGGGGCGAGCACACTGCCATCTTTGCCCGCGGCGCCGGCTGCAGCCCGGGCGCTGCTGTCCGCTTTCTCCCTGAGCGAGCCATGTTCATGCGCAAATACACAGGTGAATTCGGCCCCGAGCAGGAAGATCTGTGCCGAGTAATACACCCACAGC
>CBFGNA010000621.1:0-1731 GCA_965650045.1 uncultured Polaromonas sp. | reverse complement strand
GGGTGCGCCCAGCGTGGACTGGCTCATCGTCGGTGAAGCGCCGGGGGAAAACGAGGACATCGCCGGCGAGCCTTTTGTCGGCCAGGCCGGCAAGCTGCTCGACAACATGCTGCTGGCGATGCGCCTGCAGCGCGGCAACGACGACGCGGTGCGGCCCGGCGTGGCGAAAAACGTGTTCATCACCAATGTGCTCAAGTGCCGCCCGCCGGCCAATCGCAACCCCGATCCCTCAGAAGTGGCGCAGTGCGAGCCCTACCTGAAACGCCAGGTGGAGCTGCTGCAGCCGAAGGTGATCCTCGCGCTGGGCAAGTTCGCGGCGCAGTCGCTGCTGCAGGACAGCGTCCCCGAGCTGCAGAAAATCCCGCTCGGCAAGCTGCGCGGCCAGGTGCACAGCTACCTCGGCGTGCCGGTGGTGGTCAGTTACCACCCGGCCTATCTGCTGCGCAGCCTGGGCGACAAGGCCAAGGCCTGGGATGATTTGTGTCTGGCCATGAGCGTGGCCCCCACGGTCGTCCGCTCGGCATAACTTCCTGCTGTTCCTCCCTGCTGTTCCACAGCAGCCTCGCCGCTGTCAGGTTGTTTTTTTGTCGACCCGTCCCGGCACCAGCACCGAGCCAATCGCCACCACCATCAGCACGACGGCGGTCCAGTCCTGCCAGTGCAGCACTTCGCCCAGGCCCAGCGCGCCGGAAAACACGCCGAGGATGGGAATCATCATCACGCTCAGTGACGAGGCCACCGGCGGCAGGCTGCGCGCCAGGAAATACCAGGCGGCGTGCGCAAAACCGAAGATCAGCACCGCGTTGTAAGCGATGGCCCACCAGGTTGTGGCGCTCGGCGCTTTCCACTGCGGCATTTCAAACAGCAGGCTGAGCCCGCTCAGCACCACCGCCGTCATGGCCGTCATCCAGAAGGAGATCGTCAGCGTGGCGACGGGCATGGTGGTGTTGCGCAGCTTGTGGGTGCCCAGCGCCCACGTCGCCGCGCCCACCAGCGCGCACAACACGGCCAGCGGTGCGCCGCTGAGGTTGGTCAGCTCGTGCCACAGCAGCAGCGACACGCCGACCGCGGCCGCACCCACGCCGGCCCAGCTGCGCGCTGTCAGCTTGTTGCCGAAAAACCAGGCGCCCAGCAGCGCCGAAAAAATCGGCATGGTGTAGCCCAGAATGGCAGCGCGGCCGCTGCTCAGGTGTTTGAGCGCCACGATGATCAGTGCGTGCCAGACAAACATGTTGGTAAAGGCCAGCCAGAACAGCTCGCGGAACTTGTCGCGCGGCACAAAAAAAGGCACCTTCAGCGCCACCATCGCCAGACCCAGCACCGGCAGCCCCAGCCAGATCGACAGCGCGCGAAAGGTCAGGGGCGGAAAATCGGCAATGCCCAGTTTCATGACCGGCCAGTTCAGGCCCCAGGACAGTGTCAGCAGGACCAGGATGATGAGTTGACGTCGGGAGAGTTGCATGCGGGGGGGGAGAGAAGAAGAGGAGGAGGGAAGGAACGGTGAAGGGTGGCGCTATTGTCCGGGCAACGGCGAAATGTTGCAGCGCTCCGGCGCACCTTCGGCAGGATCAAGGCAAGCGGAGCTCCCACGGGGGCAGGGAGCTGCACGCAGTGAGCGAAGGTGGGGGCCTTAAAATGCCGCATGACTTTCCTTGAGATGCTGGGCGCGGCAGAGCGCACGAACCCATCGATGCTCTGCGTGGGCCTGGACCCGGCCCCGCTGAAGTTTAC
>CBFGNA010000620.1:0-1732 GCA_965650045.1 uncultured Polaromonas sp. | reverse complement strand
TTACCTGCGCCAGGTCGTGACGATTGTGAGCGGGCGCTGGTCACGCCTGTTGCTGACCGTCATCTTCATCGAAGGGGTGATGGGTTTTGGCGTGCTGGCCATCTGGGCCAGCCACCTGCACGGCGTGCACGGCCTGTCGCTGACATGGTCGGGCGGCATCGTGGCACTGTTCGGCCTGGGCGGCATGGGTTACATGGCGCTGGCGAGGCATTTGATACGGCGCTTTGGCGAACGCGGCCTGGCGCTGCTGGGCGGGGCGGTGGCCGGCGTTTGCGCCATGGTGCTGGGCCTGACGCCCTGGTGGCAGCTTGCGATTCCGGCCAGCCTGCTGGGCGGCTTCGGCTTTTTCATGCTGCACAACACGCTGCAGACCAACGGGACGCAGATGGCGCCCTCCGCACGCGGCACGGCCATGGCGATGTTCTCGGCCGTGTTGTTTCTGGGACAGTCGGTGGGTGTGCTGCTGGCCGCCGGCCTGAGTGCGCGCATCGGCTCCACCGCCGTCGTGGCGCTGGGCGGCGGTGTGCTGATCGTGCTGGGTGCGTTTTTCTCCTGGGGCATCCGGCACCGCGAGCGGCTGCAGGCCGCGCCGTGAGCCCAGGCGCGCTGAAAGCGTGTTTCAATCCTCCATCGGTTTCGTCACCCACCCCCATCAGGCACTTCATGGCATCCGCTCAGGCAATCACCACCGACGACTACAAGCTGTTTCCTTCGCCGCGCAACCGGCATCGGGTCATCTTTGCGCACCAGGTGTTTGTGCCGTATCCCTACATGCTGATCGACATGGACAGCTACGACTTCAAGGGCAAGTTCAGCCTGTTCGCGGCCTGCCGGCTCAGCGACAACAAGATGGGCCAGCTGGTCACGCTGGAGTTGCCGGAAGACGAGGCCCGCTTCAAGGCGCGGTTTGTGCCGGATTGAGTTCTGAGCGGCCACACCGTTCGCCCTGAGCTTGTCGAAGGGTTCGTCAGAAAGCCACAGGCTGCGATCCTTCGGCAGGCTCAGGACAGGCCAAGCTCAGTCCGAACGAATCTGTCTTTTTCTGGGTGAGCTGAACAGCAGTACCGGTAGCGCGGCGGTGCCTGGGTTCTGCAACTTATGCAACAAATCGGCCTCCAGCCCCCGTCCAGCTTGCATGGATAGCTATCAATCCTGTAGCGTCCCGGCTGCCAGGCAGCTTCATGCATACTTGCCGGCATCATGGCGACCGCGCCCCGCAAACCCGCAAAAACAAAGGCCGCGCCGGCACTGAAGAAGCCGCGCACGCCGCGCAGCCACCACTACCACGTCTACGTGATCGAGCTGTCCGACGAGGTCTGGAATGTCGGCCGCTTCCGCCGCGCCAACCCCGACTGGCAGCTCGGCAAACCGTTCGTCTATGTCGGCATGACCGGCCTGGACCCGGACGTGCGCTTCGACAAACACAAGGCCGGCATCCAGGCCAATGTCTATGTGCAGAAGTGGGGCGTGCGCCTGCTGCCGCAGCTCTACGCCATGTACAACCCCATGCCGTATGAAGGTGCGCGCGACATGGAGGTCGAGCTGGGGATTGCGCTGCGGGAGTTGGGGTATGGGGTGTGGCAGGCTTGAGGGAGGGCAAGCGCCGATGCTTTCGCAGCGGTGGCAGGATTGCAGCCATGCCTCGCTTAGACTGGCGCCCACAACATCCAGGAGACACCCTTCATGCTGACCCTTTGCGGCTCCCCGATTTCCAACTACTACAACAAGGTCA
>CBFGNA010000619.1:0-1734 GCA_965650045.1 uncultured Polaromonas sp. | reverse complement strand
TTTCATGCTGCGCCTGCACTGTGATCGTTTGCGGCGTCTTCATGAACTGCTGGCTCAGCTTCGCGATGCCTTCGGGATAGGTCGCCGAAAACAGCAGGGTCTGGCGTTCTTTCGGGCACTGTTTCGCCACGGTGACGATGTCCTCGAAGAAACCCATGTCCAGCATGCGGTCGGCTTCGTCGAGCACCAGCGTGTTCAGCGCTTCCAGCGTCAGGTGGCCGCGCCCCAGGTGGTCCATGATGCGGCCCGGCGTGCCGACCACGATGTGGGCGCCGTTTTCCAGGCTGGCGGTCTGGTTGCGCAGCGGCACGCCGCCGCACAGCACCACCACCTTGATGTTTTCCTCAGCACGCGCGAGGCGCCGGATTTCGGTGGCAACCTGGTCGGCCAGTTCGCGGGTCGGACACAGCACCATGGCCTGCACCGCAAATCGCCGCGCGTTGAGGTTGGCCAGCAGCGGAATGGCAAAGGCGGCGGTTTTGCCGCTGCCGGTTTTGGCCTGCGCAATCAGGTCCTTGCCCAGCAGGGCCAGTGGCAGACTGGCCGCCTGGATCGGCGTCATCGCCAGGTAACCCAGGGTTTTGAGGTTGGCCTGCATCGCAGGGCTGAGCGGCAGGGAACCGAAGTCAGTGCTTGCAGCGCCGGAAGTCGAAGGGGAAGTCGAGGGGGAAGAAGTCATGCCGGATTATCGGCGCTGGGTCGCTTCAGCAGGCCGGCACCCGCCGTGTGGCGGTGTTCAGTGCAGGCGGTGCAGCACTGGCATCGTCCGAAAAATATGGATCAAATTGGCCTCCAGCCCCCGTCCAGAAAGCGCAAGCAGCTACTTTATTGATAGCGCACCCGCGGCACAATGACGGGCCCGTCGCTGGCCGGCAAGACCGCCAGGGGGTAGAGGCTTTAAGCTGCGGCGATGCTTGCTCCCGATTTTTCCACCGCGCTGGTTCAAACCCTGGGCCAACACGCGCTGCTGCTGTTTGCCGTGCTGCTGGCCCTGTTGCTACCGCTCGTCGCTGCGTTGTGGTGGCTGGCCCGGCGCTACGCGCTGCCGCACCCGACCAGCACCTTGAGGCCTGGCGTGCAGTTGCTGCTTCGGCTGGCCGCCGGTTTCGCGGCGCTCGTCGGCGGCGCCGCGCTGTTTGCCGGCATCGCCGAGGAACTCGGCGACGGTGAACGCGCCGGGCAGCTCGACCAGCTTTTTTCGGATGCCGTGCGTGACCACACCGCCGCCTGGGCCATGCAGGGCTTCGCCTGGATCACCCGCTTGGGCAATACCGAAACGCTGACGGTGGTTGGTATCGTCGTGGCTGGCGTGCTGCTGCTGCGCAGGCGGCGCGGGCTGGCGCTGGCCTGGGTGCTGGCCATCGGCGGCAACGCCTTGCTCAACACCACCCTCAAGGCCGTGTTCGCCCGGACCCGGCCGCTGCACGAGGGTGGGCTGATCCAGGCCGATGGCTGGAGCTTTCCGAGCGGGCACAGTTCCGGCGCGGTGGTGCTTTACGGCATGCTGGCCTGTGTGCTGCTGCACAGCCTGCCGCAGGCTCAGGCCCGGCGCGCAGGCCTGCCGCTGGTGCTGCTGGCCGCCGCCATCGCCTTCAGCGTCGGCTGCAGCCGGATCTTTTTACAGGTGCACTTCGCCACGGATGTGCTGGCCGGGTTTGCGTCGGGCACCGCCTGGCTGGCGGTATGTATCAGCAGCGTCGAGCTGGCGCGGCACTTCCGCGGCCAGCCGGCCAT
>CBFGNA010000618.1:0-1740 GCA_965650045.1 uncultured Polaromonas sp. | reverse complement strand
GGTTGGCAGCGACCGGGGCGGCTTCTTCCTGGGTGCTGCCGGCTGCTATTAAAACAGTAGCTACCTGCGCTTGCAGGACGGGGGCTAGGAGGGTTTTTGGCATATAAATAATCGCAAACTACATGACGGCGCCGACCTGCCAGGGCACAAACTCGCTCTGCCCGTAACCGTGGATTTCGCTTTTGCTTTTGTCACCGGACGCGGTCGCCAGCACCAGCTCGAAAATGCGCTGGCCCATCTCGGCCACCGTGCTGGTGCCGTCGATGATCTCGCCGCAGTTGATGTCCATGTCGTCTTCCTGCTTGCGCCACAGTGCCGAATTGGTGGCCAGCTTCAGCGATGGCGAAGGCGCGCAGCCGTAGGCCGAGCCGCGCCCGGTGGTGAAGCAGATCAGGTTGGCGCCGCCGGCCACCTGGCCGGTGGCGCTGACCGGGTCGTAACCCGGCGTGTCCATGTAGACAAAACCATGTGCGCCCACCGGCTCGGCGTATTCGTAAACGGCTTCCAGGTTGCTGGTGCCGCCCTTGGCCACCGCGCCCAGCGACTTTTCGAGGATGGTGGTCAGGCCGCCGGCCTTGTTGCCGGGCGAGGGATTGTTGTTCATCTCGCCGCCGTTGATCTCGGTGTAGTGCTCCCACCACTTGATGCGTTCGACCAGCTTCTCGCCGACTTCGCGCCGGACCGCACGCCGTGTCAGCAAATGCTCGGCGCCATACACCTCGGGCGTTTCCGACAGGATGGCGGTGCCGCCGTGCGCGACCAGCAGATCCACCGCCGCGCCCAGCGCCGGGTTCGCGCTGATGCCCGAGTAGCCGTCCGAGCCGCCGCATTGCAGGCCGATGGTGATGTGGGCCGCGCTGCAGGGCTCACGCTTCACCGCGTTGGCGCGCGGCAGCATCTCGTTGATCAGGCTGACGCCCTTGTCCACCGTCTTGCGGGTGCCGCCGCTGTCCTGGATATTGAAGACACGGAAGTTGTCGCCTTCGCTGAGCGCGCTGTGCGCCAGCCAGGCGTTGATCTGGTTGGCCTCGCAGCCCAGGCCTACCACCAGCACCGCGGCAAAGTTGGCGTGGGTGGCGTAACCGGTCAGCGTGCGCTCCAGGATCTGCATGCCCATGCCCTTGTCGTCCATGCCGCAGCCGGTGCCGTGCGTCAGCGCCACCACGCCGTCCACATTCGGGAACGCTGCCAGCGCCGCCGGGTTGGTCTGGCGCGAAAAATGGTCGGCAATCGCGCGCGCGGCGGTGGCCGAGCAGTTCACGCTGGTCAGCACGCCGATGTAGTTGCGCGTGGCCACGCGGCCGTCAGCGCGCTTGATACCCATGAAGGTCGCCTCGCGTTGTGCGGGGGCCGGCTTGACGTCGGCGCCCCAGGCATAGTCGCGCGCAAAGTCGCCCTTGTCCGGGCCCATGTTCAGGTTGTGGGTGTGCACATGTTCACCGGCCGCAATCGGCTGGCTCGCAAAACCGATGATCTGGTTGTAGCGCCGCACCGGCTCGCCCGCCGCGATGGCCCGGGTGGCGACCTTGTGGCCCGGCGGGATCAGGCCGCGCACAGTGACGTTTTCGGCCTGTGCGCCGCCCACCAGCTGGGCGCGCGCGATCAACACATCGTCGGCGGGATGGAGTCGAATAAATGGTGTCATGGGGGTATTCTTTCGCAAGTCGCCGCGGAACCGGCTTTGCCGGGCCGCAGGCGGCGCCCCCTGAGGGGGAGGCGCCGAAGGCGCTTCGGGGGGGG
>CBFGNA010000617.1:0-1741 GCA_965650045.1 uncultured Polaromonas sp. | reverse complement strand
CGATGATGAGCGACCTGCGCGAATCCGGCGCCATCGAGCAGGACGCCGACATCATCATGTTCATCTACCGCGACGAGTACTACACCAAGGACGCCTGCAAGGAGCCCGGCGTGGCCGAGGTCATCATCAGCAAGCAGCGTAACGGCCCGACCGGCACGGTCAAGCTGGCCTTCATCAACCGCATCACCAAGTTCGAGAGCCTGGCGCATGGCGGTGGCGGGGACTTTTAAGGAAAATCGGCTTCCAGCGTCCAGCCTGCATGAGCAGCTATGGATTCAATAGCAAATATTCAGCAGCCAGTACGGTTGTACACAGCAACTGTTGAACACCGCCCTCAGCGGGCCAGCGGCTCCAGGTCTTCCATGGCCAGCCGGTGGTACTTCTGTCCATACACAAAGGGCTGGTTGCGCACAGCCGCCAGCAGGCGCTGGGTGTCCTCGTCGTCGGGCGCGTGAACCATGACGCCGTGATGGCCCTCGCGGGCCAGCGCAACGTATTTGTTCACGGTGTGGCCTTCGGTGCCCACGGAAGGCAGGCCGGCGCCCTGGTCGCCATCCACCTTGCCAATGTCACGCAGTATGGTCTCCGGCGACAGCAGCATCACCGCGTCGCTCGCAAAGCCGGCGGACGCCAGCGCTTCGCCGGCCTGTCGCGCCTGATCCGCATCTGCAAACAGCAGCACCGCGTGGCCCGTGGGATAAAACACGCCACCCAGGGTGACCATCTTGGGGGTAATTTCGAAAGTCTTCATGCGCCTATTAGCGCTCCAGCCACGTGCGTGAGCTGTCAGTCGCCATAGCCGATTGCTGTAGGACTCGGCAATCGGGGGAGGCGGGTGGTGAGAATCAGGGCAGGGCTTCGGCTTTCAGCGCTGGTTCTGACAACACGCGCGCTGTCCCGGCCAGGCTTTCGATGACCCGGTTGGCATAAAAGCTGTTTTGCGTGTCGGGCTCCAGCGCCGCCATGACCAGATTGGCCAGCGGCTGGTTGAGCGGCACGTAGTAGCTGCCGGTGGGCGCGTCGATAACGCCGCGCACCAGCGCCACTTCGGTTTTCACGATCTCGCCGGCCTCCACCATGGCGCCGCGCACATCCTGCCGCGCACCGGCAGCGCGAGAAGTTTCACGGTACAGGTCGCCCAGCATGGAGCCGGGCTCGGCCACACGCAGCACCTGCACGCCCTGCATGCGCAAGCGCTCGACGGCGGTTTTTGCCGAGGCCGACAACCAGTAACCGCAGGGACGTACCCGCGTCTTGATCTTGCGCAGTGTCAGTGCGGAGTTCCATTCCACGCGGACTGCCTTGTCGGCACCCGTGACCGGGTCCAGCATCAGCAGCTCATGCTGGCCCGGTGTCGGCCCGGCTTCGACCACGGCCTCGTCCTTGCAGGCCAGGCTGCCAATGGTTTTTTCGATGTAAGGCTGCAGCTGGCCGAGCTCGTTGGCGCGTTGGGCGGTACTGGCCAGCACGCTGCTGATGGCCGTCACCTGGGTGTGCACACGGCGCTGGATGTGCAGCCGGCCGATACCGACGCCGCGTGTTTCGACCAGCAGGCTGATGGCGTTTTTCAGGCCGTTGACATTTCGACCGGTGTCCGGCTGGGTGCCGCCCATCGAGACTTTTTTGTCGGCGATGTCCGTGGAGGTGGTGTAGTACCACTCGCTGCTCAGCCCCTGGGCGTTGAGCGCCGCCACCAGTGGGCGGCGGTACCACTCTTCGGCGGCCTTGGTCAGAAACTCCG
>CBFGNA010000616.1:0-1744 GCA_965650045.1 uncultured Polaromonas sp. | reverse complement strand
ATGGGGAGGGTCTTTCTTGGGACAGGTTGAATTCAGCTTGAGTGTTTGCCGGCGTTCCAGCCGCGCGTGCCGGCGGCTTTGGCCGCGATGGCATCAGGCACGGCTTCGAGCGGCGTGGCCATGCTGTCGTTCCAGCGGTTCAGGAAGCCGAACATCGCGACAACGCCCAGCAGTTCGACGATCTCGCCTTCGCTCCAGTGGCTGCGCAATTGCGCGAAGAGTTCGTCGGTCACCGCATTGGGCTGCGCGGCGGCGGCCAGCGCGAAGTCGAGTGCGATGCGTTCGCGCGGCGTGTAAAGCGGGCTGGAGGCGTAGTTCCATACGTCGGCCAGCTTGTCGTCGCTGATGCCGAAGTTGTGCGCGCCCAGCAGCGTGTGCGCCTGGCAATACAGGCAGCCCGCCGCCTTGCTGGCCACGTGGCCGATCAGGCGCCGAAAGCCCAGGTCCACCTCGCCGGCCGGGTCCATCACCGCGCCATTGAGCTGGGCGAAGGCCTGCACCAGCTTCGGCTTGCGCTGCATGGTGAGCACGCTGTTGGGCGTGAAACCGAGGGTGGACAGGAAAAAATCAAAATGGGTCTTCAGTTCGGGCGTGGTTTCCCGGGGGCAGGGGTGTGAGGCGGGGCATAGGCATCCATGAAGTGATGCTGTGATTTTGCCCCGTCGGGCCGTGCGGCCTGCGGGCGGGTGGAATTTGCCCCGGTTGCTACGCTATTGATAGCTGCTTGCGCTTGTCTGGCGGGGGCTACAGGCCATTTTGATGCTTCATCCAGGCGGCCATGGTGTCCAGCAACTCCTCGCGCACCTGCGCGTCGTTGCGGCCCGAGCGCACCAGCACGTGGAAGGCGTGGTCAGCGCCTTCGACGATATGCAGGGTGGCGCGTTTGCCGAGGCTGGCCGTGGTCTCGCGGATCAGGTCCAGCTCCGCCAGGCCATCGCGCGTGCCCTGCAGAAACAGCATCGGCACCTCGACCCCGGCCAGGTGCACAGCACGTTCGGTCGAGGGTTTGCCCGCCGGATGCAGCGGAAAACCGACCAGCACGATGCCCTTCACGCCGGGCAGGGGTTCCGTCGCCTGCGCCTGCGTCGTCATGCGCCCGCCAAACGATTTGCCGCCGGCAAACAGCGGCACCTCCGGCAAGCGCCGCGCCGCTTCTGTCACCGCGGCGCGGATCGTCGCCTGCGCCACGGCAGGCGAGTCCGGGCGTTTCGAGCCCTGTTCCATGAACGGAAAGTTGAAGCGCAGGCTGCCGATGCCGCGCTCTGCCAGCCCCTGCGCGATGGCCGCCATGAAGGCCTGGTCCATGCCCGCGCCGGCGCCATGGGCGAAGACATAACAGGCCTGGGGCTTGGTCGGCGCCTGCAGCAGGGCGGAGGTGGGGGTGCCGGAGGGCAGGGTCAGGGCGGTGGGGTGGCTGGGCATGATGAATATCCGGGGACTTCATCCATCATGACAGGCAACCTGTTCCCGGTCGCTTGAGTTGTCGAAGGGTCTTTTGACAAGCTGAGGACAGGCTTCGACAGGCTCAGCCCGAACGGTGGGGTGTGAGGACAGACAACTTGTTCCCGTCGCCCTGAGCTTGTCGAAGGGGCTTCGGCAGGCGGAGGTCAGGCTTCGACAGGCTCAGCCCGAACGGTGGGGTGTGAGGACAGACAACTTGTCCCGTTCGCCCTGAGCTTGTAGAAGGGACGGGGGGAGGCGCAGGACAGTCCTGGGCAGGCTGAGCCCGAACGGTGGGTGTGAA
>CBFGNA010000615.1:0-1749 GCA_965650045.1 uncultured Polaromonas sp. | reverse complement strand
GCGGATTTTGCGCCAGTTCATGTGCAACATGGACGAAATCGAGTCCATGGAGCTGATGCTCAAGAACATGAAAGCGACCAAGAACAACCACGAGTTCTTCGACATGATGAGAAGAGGCGGCTAGAGCGTAGCCCCCGCACCAGCAAGGCCCCCGGTTTAGTCCAGCAGGGGCCGCGGAACTGGCTTCGCCGGGCCGCAGGCGCAGCGCCCCCTCGGGGGGCAGCGTTCTTCACACGGAGTGAAAAAGCGTGGGGGCACTGTTTCCACGCTATAATCCAAGGCTTCACGGAAAGTGCCCAGAACTGGTCTGAGTGGCTCCCGAAACGAACAAGGAAAGATCATGAAAGAAGGCATTCACCCCAATTACCGCGAAGTTTGTTTCCTGGACATGTCCAACAACTTCAAGTTTGTGACCCGTTCCTGCGCCAACACCAAGGAAATGGTCAAGATGGAAGACGGCCGCGAACTGCCGCTGTACAAGCTCGATACGTCCAGCGAATCGCATCCCTTCTACACCGGCACACAGAAATCCGTGGACAACATGGGTGGCCGCGTCGAGAAATTCCGCAACCGCTTTGGCAAGACGCCTGCCAAAACCGCCGCTGCCGAGTAAGCTGCGCACTTTCGCCAGCTCACACAAAAAGCAGCCTGAATCTCAGGCTGCTTTTTTTTGCCCCAAAATCGGGCATTCCGCTCCGCCTGAGTTCCTGTGAACAAGCCCTCTCCCGCCATCATTGCCCAGTCCGCAGTCCGCCGCCTGCCCCGGCTCGCGTTGCTGCTGTTCTGCGTGGCTTATGTGCTGCCGGGCTTTCTGGGGCGGGGGCCCTGGAAAAACGCCGACATTGCCGCCTTCGGCACCATGCGCGCACTGGCGGCCGGTGACACCAGCTGGCTGCATCCGCAACTGCTGGGCCAGGCCGGTGAATTTGAGGCGCTGGCGCCATACTGGCTCGGCGCCCTTGCCATCAAGGTTTTCCCCTTCCTGGATCCGGCTTTTGCGGCGCGCATTCCGTTTGGCCTGCTGCTGGCGCTGACGCTTCTGGCCACCTGGTACGCCGTGTATTACCTGGCGCGCAGCCCCCAGGCCCAACCGGTCGCCTTTGCTTTCGGGGGCGAGGCGCGCCCGGTGGACTATGCACGCGCCATTGCGGACGCCGGTCTGCTGGCCCTCCTGGCCAGCCTCGGGCTGGCGCAGCTCTCCCACGAGACCACACCGGCGCTGGCCCAGCTCGGCTGCATGGCGCTGGTGTTTTACGCCATGGCAGCCAGTGCCTACCGCAGCGCCTACAAGATCCTGGGGCCTGCGCTGGGCCTGGGTATCGGCCTGGCCGGCCTGGCCCTGAGTGGCGCACCCACCATTGCCGTGTTGCTGGGGGCGGGCAGCACCCTGCTCGCGGCCGGCAGCACGCAGGAACCGCGTGCCGAGAAAACCGAGCCCCACGCCTGGCGCTGGGTGATGCTGGCCGGCGCGCTGACGCTGGCAGTGGTCGCCTTGTGCTGGGCGCTCGACTTGTGGCGCTGGCGCATAGAAATTCCAGGGCTCGAAGATGCTGCCGACCGCCGGGAATGGCGCAGCCTGGCACGGTTGCTGATCTGGTTCACCTGGCCGACCTGGCCGCTGGCGGCCTGGACCCTGTGGCGCTGGCGCCGGCAACTGACCAGCCGGCATGTGGCCTTGCCGCTGTGGTTTGCCGTGGTGGCGCTGGGCGCCACGGTCACCACCACGGCCTCGGACCGCAGCCTGCTGCT
>CBFGNA010000614.1:0-1753 GCA_965650045.1 uncultured Polaromonas sp. | reverse complement strand
TCGGCCCGTGCCGCGTCGTGCGCACCGCTGTCCAGGTCGATGCACCAGTCGTTCAGGCTGACACCAATGTCGAACACAAAGGGATCGCAACCGGCGAAATAAAAATCAAAAAATCCCGTGAGCACCGGCGTGCCGTTTTCGCTGTCGAACATCACGTTGTCGCGGAACAGGTCGGCGTGGATGGGTCCGCGCGGCAGGGCTTGCCAGCTGGAAGAGCCTGCGACATGGTTCTGGTAGGCCAGCTCGGACAGGATCAGCCGGCGCTGTGCCTCGTCCAGATGCGGCAGCACCACCGGCACGGTTTCATTCCACCAGGCCAGGCCGCGCAGGTTGGGCTGGCTGCGATCAAAGTCCCGCCCGGCCAGGTGCATGCGGGCCAGGGTTTCACCGACGGCGGCGCAATGCACGGGTGTGGGAGCCAGTTCACTGCGGCCGCGCAGCCGGTCCACCACCGCGGCGGGCTTGTCCTTCAGGCGCAACAGGATCTCGCCGGGTGCGCCCGCATCGCCTGCCACGATGGCCTGCGGTTCCGGCACCGGGATGCCGTGCTGCGCCAGGTGTTTCATCAGGTGCAGGTAAAACGGCAGCTGTTCGAAGCTCAGGCGCTCGAACAGGGTCAGCACGTAGCGGCCCTGGTCGGTGTCCACAAAATAGTTGGTGTTTTCGATCCCACCCGCGCAGGGCTGGATGGTTTGCAACTGGCCCAGGCCAAGCGACTGCAAAAGGGGAGCGGCCTCGTCAAGCGAGACTTCAGTGTAAACGGCCATGCCTGAAACTGAAAACCGGGCGCTGGGAACGAAAGGCTAGAACTTCAGCACGTTCCAGACACGGCTGCCGGTGGCGCCGGCGCCTGATTTGGACGGCTCGGTGCCGCCACCCCGGGTTGAATCCGAGGGCAACACTTCATAGGCCGGAACATTGGCCTTGGGTTGCACCGTGATGCTCTGGGTTTCACCGCCGACGCGCAGTTCGTCGATGCGCGAGCCCGCGTCTTCCGTGCGGATGCGCTGGATCGCCTGCTCCGGGCGCCGGCTGGCCGGGTTGGTGCCAGGCTGCAGGGCCGGCGCTGGCGTTGCCCCGGGTGCAGGGGCCGGGGCGGATGCCGCCGTCTGGGCCAGGGCCGGGGCGCCGGCCAACACCGCAGCAGCGGCGAGCAGAAGGGAGCAGATCGGGTGTTGCATGGGAACATTGTAGGGGGGCGGCGCGGCCGTGGATAGAGCGGGCAAAATGGGCCCATGAGCACCGACAAAAAAACATTGCTGCTGGTGGATGGCTCCAGCTATCTGTACCGCGCCTTCCATGCGATGCCCGACCTGCGGGCCGATCCGGCTGATCCGGCCAGCCCGGCAACGGGCGCCATCCGCGGCATGGTCAACATGATGCAAAAGCTGCGCAAGGATGTGCGTGCCGACTATGCGGCCTGCGTGTTTGATGCCAAGGGCCCCACCTTTCGCGATGCGCTGTACCCCGCCTACAAGGCCCAGCGCTCGCCCATGCCCGACGACCTGCGCAGCCAGGTGGCACCCATCCACGAGGTGGTGCGTCTGCTCGGCTGGAAGGTGCTCGACGTCCCGGGCGTGGAGGCCGACGACGTGATCGGTACGCTGGCCTGCATGGCGTCGAAGCAGGGCATCGAGGTCATGATCAAGGAAGCCGTGCCGCAGATCACGCAGGTCCTCGACACGACCGACCACGCCGGCGGAACGAACCCCTACTACCAGCCTTCGAAGTAACGCCTCCGTGCGCGCTCCGG
>CBFGNA010000613.1:0-1756 GCA_965650045.1 uncultured Polaromonas sp. | reverse complement strand
CAACACGCTGCTGGGTGTGGGCCTGCGCGACAGGATCAGCGTGGGCTGCGCCGGCAAGGTCATCAGCGCCTTCGACATCACGCGCATGATGGCGCTGGGCGCGGACTGGTGCAACTCGGGCCGCGCCTTCATGTTTGCGCTGGGCTGCATCCAGGCGCAGACCTGCCACACCGGCAACTGCCCGACCGGTGTCACCACGCAAGACGCGGTGCGCCAGCAGGCGCTGGTGGTGCCCGACAAGGCCGAGCGCGTCTGGCGCTACCACCAGAGCACGCTGAAGGCGCTCAAGGAACTGCTGGAAGCTGCGGGGCTGCACCACACCGACGACGTGACGGCCCACCACATCGTGCGCCGCATCAACGACACCGAGGTGCGGCTGCTGTCCAATCTGGTGATGCGGGTCAAGCAGGGTTCGCTGCTGACCGACCTGGAGAGCCAGCACCAGGTGTTCAAGCTTTACTGGCCGCTGGCCAGCGCGCACAGCTTTGCCGTCAGCAAGCCGGACGACAAGGTTTCGAGCACCGGTGAGCTGGCGCCACCTGCGGAGTAAACCTCAGGCCGCTACTGTTTTGATAGCTGCTTGCGCCCGCACACCAAGGGCCAGCAGCCTTTTTTGCATGGAAAGCACGGCCTGGTCCTTGCTCAGCAGCCAGGCGCTGTGTGCGACGGCCAGGTCGATGAAGATCTGGTCGTCGGCATCGCTGCAGGTCACCGGCGCTTTGGCAGCGGCCGGCACCAGGCGCGCGTGTTGGTCGAAAGCGGCCAGCACGTCAGCCGCCTGAAGTTGATAAAACGTCAGGCGCGGAATGATCTGCGGGTAGGCCAGCACGCGTTCGAGTTCGTTGCGCATGGACTGCGTGCTGATCCAGTCGATGGTGCGATCCTGCAGCGCCTGTTTAAGCGGCGCTGCGGCGGCATCGTTGAAGACAAACAGGTCCAGCACGATGTTGGTGTCCAGCACCACGATTTGGGGACTACTTTGCATGATCCGTTCGCGTTGAGCCTGTCGAAACGATGTCTGTGTGTGAGATGGTGTGTAGCCAGGGCTTCGACCCTTCGGCAAGCTCAGGACAGGCCAAGCTCAGCCCGAACGGAAAGAAGGGGGCAAGCCTGTCGGTCAGGGTGCAGCTGCGGGTTTTTTCTCGCGCGCCGAGCCGGCCACCATGTCGAAGCGGAACAGACGGCATTCGATCGGGCCGTTCCACATCGGCACGCGGCGCGATTCCTTCAGGCGCATTTTTTGCGGTAGCTTCATGTCGGGCGTCAGCACATGCGCGGTCCAGCCGGCGTAGTTCTTTTTCCAGTGGCTAGCCAGATGCGGGAAGAAGTCCGCGACCTGCTCACCGCTGTCGCTCACGGCCTGCTCACGGCTGGGGTTGGCGCCGCGGTCACGCCGCGGCATGTCGCCTTCTTCATCGCGCCCGTCGCCGCCCTCGCGCGCCAGCGGCTGGCCGAACTCGTCGATGGCCGCGCCCTGGAACTGCGCAGAACGGCGCTGATCCCGGCCCTGCACCGAAGGGATGCCGGCGACACCGGCCACGTCGATACGTTCGCCATAAGGTGGATTCACCATCATCACGCCCGCGGGCGCAGGCGGCATGCGTTGCAGCGCGTCGCCGCCGCGCAGTTGCACCACATCGGCCACGCCCGCACGCTCGGCATTGCGCTGCGCAAAGTCGACCATGCGGAAAGACACGTCGCTGCCAAACACCGGCGCGGTGGGCGCGGTGATCGCGGCTTCGGCCTGGTCCAGCAG
>CBFGNA010000612.1:0-1758 GCA_965650045.1 uncultured Polaromonas sp. | reverse complement strand
AGGGCGCCGGCCAGCAGCAACTGGCCATCGTTCAGCGCCAGGCCGGTGACGATGCGCTCGCCAAATCCGCCTGCGCCGATGAAGGCGGCAATCGTCGCCGTGCCAATCGCAATCGAGGTTGCGGTGCGCACGCCCGCAAGGATGGTCGGCAGCGCCAGCGGCAGCTCCACCAGACGCATGCGCTGGCCGGCCGTCATGCCCAGCGCCTGCCCGGCCAGCCGCAAGCCGTTGGACACCTCGCCCAGGCCCGCGACCGTGTTGCGCATGATGGGCAGCAGCGCGTAGAGCGCCAGCGCGATCAGCGCCGGCACCGTGCCGATCACGCCCATCAGCGAGATCAGCATCGCCAGCAGCGCCAGCGAAGGCACGGTCTGCATCAGGCCGGTCGCGCCCAAGACCAGCGCGCGCAGGCGCGGGTGCGGAAACACCCACACCGCCAGCGGAATGCCGATCAGCGCCGCCAACCCGACAGAAATCAAGGTCAGCGCCAGGTGCTGCCGCGTCAGCCGCGCCAGATCGGGGCCAAACAGCTTGGCCCAGAAGCCGCGCTGGCTCGGGTCTTGTGTGGTGGCGGTGGCGACGGGTGTGCCACCGGCCTTGGCGTTAAGGTGGTCGCGCGCAATCACGTCAAAAGCCACACCCTGCAACTCGGCCCGCGCGTTCATCGCAATCATCGCGTTCTCGTCAATGCTGCCGCCCAGCTTTTGCAGCGCCGCCCAGGCCTGCGGAAAACGCTGCGGCACATCGAGCCGGTACAGCAGCACCGCGTCGTAGCGCGGGAAGTAGGTCTTGTCGTCCTTCAGCACGCGCAGGCCCAGGTGGCCAATCTTCGCGTCGGTGGTGTAGATGTCGATCACGTCCACCTGCTTTTGCGCGATCGCGTCATAAGCCAGCCCGTGGTCCAGCGCCACCGGGGTTTGCGGCGCGCCGTAACGCTGCGCCAGCCCTTTCCAGCCGTCGGCGCGGCCGATGAACTCGTTCGACAGGCCCAGCTTCAATTCGGGGTGCTTGACCAGATCACTGAGCGAGCTGATGCCCAGGCGCTGCGCCGTGTCCTCGCGCATGGCCAGCGCGTAGCCGTCGTTAAAGCCCAGCGCCACCGCCACGCCCAGGCCCAGCGGCGCCAGCGCGGTGTTCATGGCCTGCGTGCTCATGGACGCATCACCCTTGAGGATCTCCTGGCTGATGGTGCCCACGTATTCCGGGTAGAGGTCGATGCTGCCCGAGCGCAGCGCCTCATAAACAATCGCCGTGTTGCCCAGGCCCTGCAGCACCGAGGGCGGCGTGGGTGTGTGCGGCGCGGCCGTCTGCGCCAGCACCTGCGCGAGGATGTAAGACTCGGTGAAGCGTTTGGAGCCTATGCGCAGCGTGTCGTTGGCGGGCGGCGCCGCGGCAGCGAGGCTGCTGAAGGCGGCCAGCATGAAGGTGAAACAGAAGGAGAAGGCGGCAAGGGCGGGGAGGCGGCGCGTCATGGGCCTATTGTGGCTTTCATGGCGCAGGCCATGCAAGCTCTACCGTTGCCAGGAGCCTGGTCTTCGCGACCACCGTTCGCCCTGAGCTTGTCGAAGGGTCGAAGGGGTCGAAGGGTCCCCATCAAACCCCGGTTAACCGTTCGCCCTGAGCCTGTCGAAGGGCCTTCGTCAGCGATACCCGCCCAGCACCATCCCCCATCCTGTGGCAGACTGCCTTCCACTCAAAACACCGCCCGACAAAGCCACACCATGACCATCCAGCTCTACGCCTTCGACACCCCCAACG
>CBFGNA010000611.1:0-1770 GCA_965650045.1 uncultured Polaromonas sp. | reverse complement strand
TTCTTCCCCACCCTTCTGTATGCGCCGAGGAGCGCAGGGCCAGACGGATCAGGGCGAGCGATTGTCTGAGCCGAAGGCGAGTTCGAGCTCGACCCCGGCTGGACCGAGCACCGCAGGTTGCCCCGTAGCGCAGCGGAGGGGTCGCAGACAGCAGGGTCGCCTTTTCTTTGCTTACTTTCTTTTGGCGAAGCAAAAGAAAGTGAGTTGCCGCCGGGCAACCCCCGGCTTGCTGGCGAACCACCGCCCGTGGTGCCAAGAGACGGCTTCGACAAGCTCAGCCCGAACGGTGAAAGCGGCACTTCTTGCCCTGCCGGCGGCAACAGGAGCCGGCCAGTGAACCTGTCCGAGCCGTTCGTCCGCCGCCCGGTTGCCACAGTGCTGCTGACCATCGGCCTGGCGCTGGCCGGCATCGGTGCCTTCTTCGTCCTGCCGGTGTCACCGCTGCCGCAGGTCGACTTCCCGGTGATTTCGGTCAGCGCCTCGTTGCCGGGCGCCAGCCCGTCCACCATGGCCAGCAGTGTGGCGACACCGCTGGAGCGGCGGCTGGGCACGATTGCGGGTGTCAACGAAATGACCTCCAACAGCAGCAACGGCTCCACCCGCATCAGCCTGCAGTTCGAGCTCAACCGCAAGATCGATGCGGCGGCGCGTGAAGTGCAGGCCGCCATCAATGCTTCGCGCGCCGACCTGCCCGCCACGCTGCGCAGCAACCCGACTTACCGCAAGGCCAATCCGGCCTCAGCGCCGGTCATCATCCTGGCGCTGACATCCAAAACACGCTCGCCTGGCCAGATCTATGACGAAGTCTCCAATCTGCTGCAGCAGAAAATCGCCCAGGTGCAAGGGGTGGGCGATGTCGAACTCGGCGGTGGTTCGCTGCCGGCCGTGCGGGTGGACCTGCTGCCGTTCGCCCTGAACCGCTATGGCGTCAGCGCCGAGGACGTGCGCGCCGCCCTGCAGGCCTCCAATGCCAACCGGCCCAAGGGCGCCATCGAGGGCAATGGCCAGCGCCTGCAGATTTACTCCGGCGCCGACACCGCCAGCGGCGGGCGCAAGGCGGCCGACTACCGCGACCTGATCGTGGCCTGGCGCAACAACGCGGCGATCCGTCTGCGCGACGTTGCCGAGGTGGTCGATGGCGTGGAAAACATCAACACCCTGGGACTCTTCAACGGCGAGTCCGCGGTGATTGTGCTGGTCACGCGCCAGCCCGATGCCAACGTGATCGCCACGGTGGACGGCGTGCGCGCGCTGATTCCCGAGCTGCAGGCGCAACTGCCGCAGGACGTGGTGCTGCATGTGGCGTCCGACAGCACCAACTCGATACGCGCCTCACTGCACGAGATCGAGATCACGCTGCTGATCTCGATTGCGCTGGTGGTGCTGGTGGTCAGCGCGTTTTTGCGCAGCGCGCGCGCCACCATCATCCCGGCGGTGGCCACCGTGGTGTCGCTGCTGGGTACCTTTGGGGTGATGTACTTCCTGGGTTTCAGCCTGAACAACCTGAGCCTGATGGCGCTGACCGTGGCCACCGGTTTTGTGGTCGATGACGCCATCGTTGTGCTGGAAAACACCAGCCGGCACATCGAGGCTGGCATGGACCGCTTCAAGGCGGCACTGCTGGGCGCGCGCGAGGTCGGCTTCACGGTGCTGTCGATCAGCCTGTCGCTGGTGGCGGTGTTCATCCCCCTGCTGTTCATGGGCGGCCAGGTCGGCCGGCTGTTCCGTGAGTTCGCCGTCACGTTGTCAGCGGCGGTGCTGATTTCACTG
>CBFGNA010000610.1:0-1779 GCA_965650045.1 uncultured Polaromonas sp. | reverse complement strand
AGGCCACACCGCTGGGCCGGGTCGATGCCGGCAGTGTGGTGCAGGCGCTGGCCGATGCCAAACCTGACGCCATCTTCAACGTGCTGTTCGGCGCCGACCTGTCGAGGTTTGTGCGCGAAGGCAACACGCGCGGCCTGTTCAAGGACCGCACCGTGGTCAGTGTGCTGACCGGTGAACCCGAGTACCTCGACCCGCTCAAGGAAGAAAGCCCCAACGGCTGGATCGTGACCGGTTATCCGTGGTACGGCATCCAGACGCCGGAGCACAAGGCCTTCTTCCTGGCCTACCACGAGAAATACAAGGACTACCCACGCCTGGGCTCGGTGGTTGGCTACGCCATGATCAAGTCGGTGGCCGCTGGCGCTGCCAAGGCCAAAAGCACGGAGTCGGCCAAGATGGTGGCGGCGTTCAAGGGCCTGCAGGTCTCGCCCCCCTTTGGCAAGATCACCTACCGTCCTGAAGATCACCAGTCGACCATGGGCGCTTTTGTGGGCAGGACCAAAAACGACAACGGCAAGGGCGTGATGGTGGACTACACCTACTTCGATGGCGCCAAGTTCCAGCCGCCTGCCGCCGACGTGAAAAAATCGCGCGCTGCAGACTAGCACTGTCAACACCCCCGGCCTGCACCAGGCACTGCGCCGCATCGCGGCGTGGTGCCCCGTGACGGGCCCCAGAGGATTATTGAATGAGTTTTTCAGGTTTCATCGTTCAGTTGCTCAATGGGCTGGCCGGCGCATCGTCACTGTTTTTTGTCGCTGCGGGGCTGTCGCTGATCTTCGGTGTCACCCGCATCGTCAACTTTGCCCACGGCTCGTTTTTCATGGTGGGGATTTATATCGCCTACACCCTGGTTGAAAAACTCGGCGGCGGACTGGGCTTCTGGCCGGCGCTGTTGCTGGCCGCGGTGGCGACGGGCATCGTCGGCGCGCTGATCGAGATGGTGCTGCTGCGCCGGATCTACAAGGCGCCCGAGCTGTTTCAGTTGCTGGCCACCTTTGCGCTGGTGCTGGTGATCAAGGACGCGGTTCTTTACCTGTGGGGCCCCGACGAGTTGCTGGGCCCGCGCGCCCCCGGCCTGAGCGGTTCGGTTGAAATCCTGGGCCGGCAGTTTCCGAGCTACGACCTGTTCCTGATTGTGGTGGGTCCGGTGGTGCTGGGCCTGCTCTGGCTGCTGCTGACCCGCACGCGCTGGGGCACGCTGGTGCGTGCCGCGACCCAGGACCGCGAAATGGTCAGTGCGCTGGGCGTCAACCAGGCCTGGCTGTTCACCGCGGTGTTTGCGCTGGGCGCCATGCTGGCCGGCCTTGGTGGGGCGCTCCAGCTTCCGCGCGAACCGGCGACGCTGGAGATGGACCTGCACACCATCGGCTCGGCCTTTGTGGTGGTCGTGGTGGGCGGCATGGGTTCCATTCCCGGGGCTTATGCCGCTGCCCTGCTGATAGCCGAAATCAAGGCGATCTGTATCTGGCTCGGTGTGGTCGAGGTTTTCGGCTACAGCATTTCCTTTTCAAAACTCACGCTGGTCGCCGACTTCCTGGTCATGGCCATCGTGCTGGTGTGGCGGCCCTGGGGCCTGTTCGGCCGGCCGCAAGCGCCCAGCCGGTATGTCGGCATGCAGGAAGAGCCGCTGCGCAAGGCCAGCCGAAGTTACGTCATTGCCGCTGCGCTGCTGGGCCTGGTGCTGGCTGCCATGCCGCTGTTTACGGTGAACTCGCCTTACACCACCGTGCTGATGATTGACCTGTTGATCGCGGCCCTCTTTGCCGCCAGCCTGCA
>CBFGNA010000609.1:0-1781 GCA_965650045.1 uncultured Polaromonas sp. | reverse complement strand
GGCCAGGGCGTGGCCGGCGGCGCAGGCGCTTTGCGCGAGCTGGGCGTGAGGAAGGGACATTTGACCTGGACAAATGCCACGTCGGCCGGCTTGCTGATGAGTGCATCCGCCATGGCTGCCCGCACCGCAGCGGCGACCTGCCGGACCTGGGCCCAGCGGCCCATGTCCTGTGCATCCATCACCGGGCCGAGCGCACGGCCCAATGCCAACGCCGGACCGGGCTGGGCGTCGGGCGCCGCTTCGCCACGCGCAAACACCACGTAATGCGGGCTCAGCACGCCTTCGGTGCCGCCTGACAGGATGCAGGGGATTTCCTGCAGCAGTTCCTGCGGCGCACGCCCCAGCCGCGCGCCCAGCAAGGCCATCAGCGATTGCGTGAAAAAACCGCGGGTGAAATCATTGACGCCGCCATTGCCCTCGGTCTTGCCGATGACGGCGACCACGTCGGCAGCGCGCAACAGGCCTTGGTCCAGCAGCCCGGCCAGCGCCGACACATCGCCGGGATGGGCCATGGGCAGACGGTGCACCCGCAGTTCGTGTCTGGCGGTAGAAGGGCTGAAAGAAACATCCATGGGCCCAGTCTGCCGGGAACCGGTGCAATCAACTAGCGCATTGTTTCTCTCATGGCGAGAACAAAATGTGTGCAGTGAGCCCGCCGGCGCCGCCGGGCCGAGCTGGACTCAGGGGGTGAGGGCGGCCAGCCGCGCCACCAGCGCCTGCGCAAAAGACAGGGTGGCCACCGGCAGGGCACGGCCGTCCCGGACGGCCAGCACCAGCTGGCTGGACGACAGCGAACGGTCGGTCAGCGGGATGGACACCAGCTCGCCCTTGCGCACGTCCTGCTCGGTGCCGATCTGGAACTGGAAGCTGATCGCGCCGGTCTGGCGCGTGAACTCCTTGAGCATCTGCACGGTGCTGGCTTCCAGCGCCACTTTCAGGCTCATGCGCGAACGCGCCATCAGCACGTCCAGCAGGCGGCGGCTGCCGAAAGAATGGTCGCCGAGCGCGACCGTGTATTTCTGGCAATCGGCGAGCCGGATTTTGGGACGGCCCGCCAGCGGGTGGTCGGGCCGCATCATGGCGCACAGCGGCTGGTCCAGCGAGGCGATGACACGCAAGTCGTCCGAGGGTTCGGGGTCGTGCACCAGCACCAGTTCCACCTCGTCGGCCATCAGCGCAGCCACCAGTTGCCCGGTGACACCGGCCAGCACCTGGAACTGCACGCCCGGATGGCTTTGCTGGTACAGCGCCACCGCGCTGGGGACCAGGTCGGTGGAAACCGATTCGGCGCAGCCCAGCCGGACAGTGCCACGCACCATGCCGCGCAACTGCTCGATCTGCGAGACCGCGGAACGCAGGTCCGACAGGCCGCGGCGCATGGTGTTGACCAGCACCTCGCCGGCGGCCGTCAGGCGGACGCCGCGCGGCAGGCGTTCAAACAGCGGTGTGCCAAGCTCGGCTTCGAGTTCGAGGATCTTGCGGTTCAGCGCAGTGGAGGCGACATGCAGGATGTCGGCGGCCTTGCGGATCGAGCCGGCACGCGCCACCGTGTCGAGGTAGACGTAGGAGCGCGGGGGATGAAACATGCTGGCGAGCCGGAGGGGGCGCCCTCAGGCCTGTGCCTGCCGCAGGTAACGCACAAAGCTGAAAGTCATCCCCCCGGAAGAGGCCTGTTCTTCTCGTGTGTCCTCGATCCACTCCGCGCCCAGGGTGGGCGCATACGCGTCGCCGTCGAAGTCCTGCGCAATTTCGGTGACCTCGGCGCGGCCGGCGAGGGGTTC
>CBFGNA010000608.1:0-1782 GCA_965650045.1 uncultured Polaromonas sp. | reverse complement strand
CCTGCACCAGCAGGGCCGGCTGCGCTGCCCCGTCAAGCTGGCGCGCCTGCTGATGTTCGGTGCGCTGAACTGGTCGGTGCAATGGTTCAATGCCCGAAAAGGCGCGTCGCTCGATGAGCTGGCCGATGCGGCGATGGCGCTGTTCATCGGCGAAGGGCTGGTGCCCTCTGCCAGGAAAACCCGGCGAGGGGTGGCCACCTCTTCATCCTCTACTTCTTCGGCACCGGCCTGATGGTGCGGGCTGCACGACAATGGCACCCATGAGCAAAACCACGCCTTCTGCCGGCCCTCGCGGTGCCGTGACCGAGTTCGAGCCCGAGTTCATCGCGGCCCTGAAAACGCTGTTCGAGGAAAAAATTGTTTTCAACCAGACCCTGGGTCTGACCATCGTCTCGGTCAGGCCCGACGGCGCGACCGGCCGCATCGAGATGAAGCCCAGCCTGGTGGGCCACTATGCCTACAACCGCATTCACGGCGGGGTGGTCAGCGCCGGCCTCGATGCCATGGCGGGGCTGGCCATCATGGCCGCCATCGGCGCGCGCCACATGGACGAAACGCCGGCCCAGCGCCTGCAGCGCTTTTCCAAACTCGGCACCATCGATTTGCGCGTGGACTATCTGCGGCCCGCCATCGGCGAATTTTTCGAGCTGCGCGCCGAGGTCCTGCGCCTGGGCTCGCGCGTGGCCTCGACCCGCATGGAGTTTCTGGGCGCGGACGGCAAGCTGCTGTCCACCGGAGCGGGCGCCTACATCGTTTCGTAGGGGATGCGGCGTGGGTGCGCCAGCGTCTGTCTCGCCGGGTTCAAGTGCCAAATATGCCCCCGGCCCTTATCGGGCGGGCGCAGGCAGCTATCAAAAAGTGAGTGAATTCAGGAAGGGCGCGGCAGCGACGAGGGCGGCACCGGCCGCGGCTGGCCGGCATCGTCGATGGCCACATAGGTCAGACTGGCTTCCGTGACCTTGATGTAGCGGCCCTGGGAGCGGAAGCGTTCCGCATAGACCTCGACCTTGACCGTCATTGAGGTGCGGCCGATCCGCGTCAGCTCTGAATAAAACGACAGGATGTCGCCGACCCGCACCGGCTGCTTGAAGATGAACTCATTGACCGCCACCGTGGCCATGCGGCCTTCGGCGTAACGCGCCGGGATCACCGAGCCGGCCAGGTCAACCTGCGCCATGACCCAGCCGCCGAAGATGTCGCCGTTGGCGTTGCAGTCGGCCGGCATGGGAATGACCTTGAGCACCAGCTCCTTGTCCAGCGGCAGCTTGACGCTCAAGGGGTCAGGGGGAAGGCTGGATTCGATGGACATAGGCACAATCGGTGGTGGAAAATTAAAACAACAGGACAATTGTCTCCGATGCGCTCCCATGCCCACGCCGCCCCAGCGCCCCAAGCGCCCGGCGCAGCCCCCACCCCCGACATCCAACGCTCCGACTGGGCCACGCTCCAGCGCCTGTTTCCCTACCTCTGGGACTACAAATGGCGGGTGCTGGCGGCGCTGCTGTTCATGGTCGGCGCCAAGGTGGCCAACGTCGGCGTGCCGCTGCTGCTGAAAAGCCTGGTGGACGCGATGAGTTTCAAGCCGGGAGATGTCCAGGCCGTGCTGGTGGTGCCGGCGGCGCTGCTGGTCGGTTATGGCCTGCTCAGGCTGTCCACGTCCTTGTTCACCGAACTGCGCGAACTGGTGTTCGCCAAGGCCACCGAAGGCGCGGCGCGGCGCATTTCGCTGGAGGTGTTCCGCCACCTGCATGCCTTGAGCCTGCGTTTTCACCTGGAGCGCCA
>CBFGNA010000607.1:0-1786 GCA_965650045.1 uncultured Polaromonas sp. | reverse complement strand
ATCGCCGCCACAGGTCCGGTGGGGCATCCGGCACGTAGCCGGCGACGTAGTTCGGCGCGCACATCAGCAGGATCACGTCCGTGCCCGTGACGTCGGCCCGCACGGCGCCGTGTGCACGAGCCCGGTCGACCAGCGTGTGCACGGTGCGGAACATCTGCGACCGGACCCTGGTCACCTCCGCGTTCAGCTCACCGGCCTCCAGCGTGGCGCTGCCTTTTTCAAAGTTTAGCGCGATGCGCTCCGGAAAACCAGGACAGGCGGCGGTCGTCGCGTCGATGTTGCCAATGGCGCCGTTCGGGTAGTGCAGCACGGCGGCGACCGTGTCCTCACATTCCATGCGGTGGGCGAGGCTGGTGCTGGCCATCGCCATCACTTTGTCGGGCATGCCGGTCAGGCTGAGCATCAGGTCCAGGGTGTGAATGGCCTGCGTCATCAGCACGCCGCCGCCGTCGCGCGCCAGGGTGCCGCGGCCGGGCTCGTCATAATAACTTTGCGGGCGCCACCAGCGAATGCTGGCGGACGCACTGAGCAACTGCCCCAGCGTGCCTTCATTGATCAGCCGCGCCATTGCCAGCGAGGCCTCGCGCATGCGGTGCTGCAACATCACGGCCAGCTTCACGCCGCTTTGTTCACAGACATCCACCAGCGCCTGCGCTTTCTCCAGGCTGATTTCGAGCGGTTTTTCGACCAGCACATGTTTTCCGGCGCGCGCAAGCTGCTGCACGATCTCCAGATGGGTGTTGGGCGGCGTCAGCACCAGCACCGCGCGAATCCTGGCATCCTCAAGAATGTCTTCGAGCCGCGTGCTGGTGACGGTGCCTGCGGGAAGATTCAGCGCCGCAAGCTTGCCGGCACTGCGTGCCACCACCCGGGCCAGCTCGACCTCGCTGGCCAGATCTTGCAGGCTTTGCAAATGCGGCGCCGATGCTTGTCCGGCGCCAACAACTGCCACCCGGATTCGTTCGGGGGCCGGCTTACTCAAGCTTGATGCCTGCGGCCTTGATGACCTGGGCCCACTTGTCCACTTCGGCCTTCTGGAAAGCCGCCACCTGTTCGGGGCTCATGCTGGAAGGCTGCATTCCCAGGCTCTTGAGACGGTCCTGCATCTCGGCCGTTTGAAGGATCTTCATGATTTCAGCGTGCAGGCGGTCCACGATGGGCCGGGGCACGCCAGCGGGCACAAAAATGCCTTGCCAGGACACCACTTCAAACCCCGGAACGCCGGACTCTGCAATGGTGGGAACATTCGGTAGCGAGTCCAGGCGTTTGGCTGAACTGACCGCGATCGCACGCACCTTGCCGCTCTGGATGTGCGGTCCGGCCACCACGGTGGTGTCAAACATCATGTCGACCTGGCCGCCCATCACGTCCTGGATGGCGGGGCCACTGCCCTTGTACGGGACGTGGACGAACTGCGTGCCTGTCTTGAAGGCCAGAAGTTCCAGCGTCATGTGCTGGGAAGTCCCGTTGCCGGCGGATGCGGAAGAGACGCTTTTGGGCTTGGCTTTGGCTGCATTGAGAATGTCCTGCAGCGTTTTGTACGGGCTGTCCGCCTTGACGATCAGCACCACGGGGTTGGAGCCGATCAGTGCCACCGGCGAAAAAGACTTGATCGGGTCGTAGCCGAGCTTGGGGTAGAGGCTCACGTTGATCGCGTGCGAGCTGATGGTGCCCCCCAGCATGGTGTAGCCATCAGCCGGCGCGCGCGATGCCAGTTCGGAGCCTACGCTGCCCCCCGCGCCGCCCCGGTTTTCAATCACGATGGTGGTGCCGAGAGCCGGACCGA
>CBFGNA010000606.1:0-1794 GCA_965650045.1 uncultured Polaromonas sp. | reverse complement strand
CATCATGCATCAGCTTGTGGCCGGCGCCGGTCAGGTGCAGGCCGACCGCGCGCCCGTCGCGCGGATGCGGCTAGCGTGCGATCAGCTCGCGGCGCTCCAGGGCGTTGATCATGGCCACCAGGTTGGGCGGCTGGATGCCCAGCGTGGCGCACAGCTGGCGCGAGGTGACGCCCGGGTTGTGCGTGATCAGCGACATCACCGAAAAATCAACCTGCCGCATGCCATAAACCGCCATGCGCTGGAGAAACAGCTCAATCACCGTGATGGCCGCACGGCTGGCGTTGTAGCCGACCAGGCCTTCGAGATAGGTGGTGTCCACCGTTTCGACGGCGGGGAGCAGTTCTTCAGGCATTGGCGGACTGTGGCGGGGTGGTGGGGGCCGGCTCCGGCTCGCGTTTGCCTCCGGCTGCGCCCAGGTAGGTGCCGATCACGCGGGGGTCGTTCGCCAGTTCGGAAGCCGGCCCCTCGAAGGCGATCTCGCCCATTTCCAGCACATAGGCATGGTCGGCCGTTTCCAGCGCGGCGCGCGCGTTCTGTTCCACCAGAACCGTGGTCACGCCGGTCTTGCGCAGGGCATCGATGGTGCGGAAGATTTCTTTCACGATCAGCGGCGCCAGCCCGAGGCTGGGCTCGTCGAGCATCAGCAGCCGGGGCTGGGACATCAGCGCGCGGCCGACCGCCAGCATCTGCCTTTCACCGCCCGACAGCGTGCCGGCCAGCTGGGTGCGCCGCTCTTTCAGGCGGGGAAACAGCTCGAAGACGACGTCCATCTGGCCGCGCCATTGCTTGTTGTTCTGGCGCACCTGGCGAAAAGCGCCCAGCACCAGGTTGTCCTCGACCGACATGCTGCCGAACAGCTCGCGCCGCTCGGGCACCAGCGCCACGCCCTGCATCACGCGCTCTTCCAGCGGCAGGGTGGCAATCGAGTGCCCGTCGTAACGGATGCTGCCGCTGGAGGGCAACACGCCCATCAGCGCATTGAGCAGGGTGGATTTGCCGGCGCCGTTCGGGCCGATCACGGTGATGATGCTGCCAGGCGCGGCTTCCAGGCTGATGCCGCGCAGCACTTCGGCCTTGCCGTAGCCCGCATGCAGGTTTTCTACCTTGAGAATGGGTGTGGACATGGGTGGCTTTCTCAGTGCTCGGTGCCGAGGTAGGCGGCGCGGACCAGCGGGCTGGCCTGGATGTCTGCGGGGGTGCCTTCGATCAGCCGGGTGCCGAACTCCATCACCACGATGCGGTCGGTGACCTGCATCACCAGGTCCATGTCGTGTTCGACCAGCAAAATGCTCAGGCCTTCCGAGCGCAGTTGCCTGAGCACGTCGGCCAGCGCCTGCTTTTCACGGTGGCGCAGGCCGGCAGCGGGTTCGTCGAGCAGCAGCAGGGCCGGATCGTTGCAGAGCGCGCGGCAATTTCCAGCAGGCGCTGCGGGCCCATGGCCAGGTTGCCGGCCAGCTCGTGCAGCGCGTCGCCCATGCCGACACGTCGAAGCTGGATCTCGGCCTCGCGGAACAGGCTTTGTTCCTCGCTGCGGTCCAGCCGCAGGGTTGCAGCGACGGCGCCGCGGTCGCCACGCAAATGCGCCCCCAGCGCGACGTTTTCGAGCACCGTCATGTCGGTAATCATCTTGACGTGCTGGAAGGTGCGCGAAATGCCGCGTTTGGCAATCTCGCGTGAGGGCAGGGCCGTGATGTCCTCACCACGGAAGCTGACCTGGCCGCTGGTGGGCGCCAGCACGCCGGTGATGAGGTTGAAGGTGGTGGACTTGCCGGCGCCGTTGGGACCGATCAGGCC
>CBFGNA010000605.1:0-1799 GCA_965650045.1 uncultured Polaromonas sp. | reverse complement strand
GTTCGTTCCCTTTGTGGGCGTGGTGCTGGCACTGGCCATCGTGCCGGCCGCGACGCTGGGCCTGATGGCCGCCACCCTGGAAGCCACCAAAGGCCGTTTTCCGATGCCGGCCATTCTGGTCAGTGCCTTCCGTGCTGGCCAGCAGCGCGCGCGCGCGATGATGTTGCTGGGCTTTCTGTACGCCGCAGCCTGCCTGCTGATCGTGTCCATCGTGCCCCTGTTCGCCGATGCGCCGGTCAACCGCGAAAGCGCGCTCACGCCCGGCATGCAGGGTGTGATGCTGCTGGTCATGGTGCTCTACCTGCCGGTGTCGGTGCTGTTCTGGCATGCACCGGCGCTGGTGCACTGGCACGGCGTCAGCCCCGTCAAGAGCCTGTTTTTCAGCGGTGTGGTGGTCTGGAAGAATGCCGGCGCCTACACCCTGTTCGGCATCGCCTGGATGGTGGTGCTCATGGGGGTCGGTCTGCTCGTGACCTTGCTGGCAAGCCTGCTGGCCAGCCCCGAAGCCGCCGCCGCACTGGTCATGCCGGCCGCCCTGCTGATGGCCGCGATGTTCTCGACCTCGATTTATTTCACGTTCCGCGACAGTTTTGAAACCAGCGCCACCGACAACGACAACGACACCGTCAACCCTCCGGGAGAAACTCCATGACCCAGCACCTGCTGCAAGGCCGGCAAGACAAAGAACTCCTGTGGCATCAGCGGCGCGACACGCTCAAGGCCGCGGCCGCGTGGGTGGCGCTCGGCGGGTTGCCGGCAGCGATGGCGCAGCAGCGCAGCAACATCGTTCAACTGACCGGTGATGCCACGCTCAACGGCGCGCGCCTGAACCCGCAGCAAACCATACAGACCGGTGACGAGATCCTGACCGGGCCGGGCTCGTCACTGGTCTTCGTGATCGGCAATGCGTCCTTTCAGGTGCGCCAGAATTCCCGCCTGTCGGTGGAGCGCGGCAGCTCCCTCAACGCCGTCAGCCTGCTGCGCCTGCTGACCGGCGCGGTGGCCAGCGTCTGGGGCAAAGGTGTCAACCGCAGCATCGTCATGCCCACGATCACCGCCGGCATCCGCGGCACCGGTGTGTATGCCGAGGTTTTTGCCGACCAGGGCGACCGCAATTATTTCTGCAACTGTTATGGCACGGTGGACGTGGCTGCCGGCAATGAAAAGCGCGTCTCTCAGGCCGACTACCACCAGTCGTTCTGGGGCGACGCCACTGCCCGGGATGGCCAGATCCTCACGCCGGCGCGTGCGCTGAACCACAGCGACGAAGAACTGGAGTTCCTTGCCGGCCTCATCGGCCAGCGCACGGCCTGGCAAATTGCCGGCAGAAAAGGCAACAAGGACGGCAGTGGAAAGATGAGCTACTGACCGGATTCGGCGCCCTGCGCGCCAGCTAACTCCGTAGCTCAATAGCTCAGGAACTCAATAGGCTTGGCCCGAAGCCCCCTGCAGCTTGCGCACCAGGCCAACCAGTTGCGGCCGGACTTCCGTCATCAGGAACTCGGGTGAAAGATTGAACCCCGGTCCGCCACAGCTGACCACCATCACCGAGCGACCGCTCTCCGGCCGGAAAGCGGCGGCGATGGCATTCACATCCTTTTGCCAGCCGCCGAAAGAGGCGCAGCAGCCATGTTCGCGGTAGTGCGCCAGCGCCTGCTCGATGCCGGCCCGCGTGGCCGGCCAGGCCTGTTCGTCGTGCGCGCGTATCCGCTCCATCAGGTCGGCCCGTTCGCCCTCGCTGCAGCCGGCCATGTCGAACCGCGCGCGATGATTACCGATGTGGTGGCGCTCGATGGCGC
>CBFGNA010000604.1:0-1801 GCA_965650045.1 uncultured Polaromonas sp. | reverse complement strand
GGTGCCGGGCGGGCCGTACAGCAGCACGTTGACCCCCGGCTCCCGGGCGGCAACCGCGTTGCGCAGCAGCGAAACCATCACATGGGCGTCTTCCTGGGCAAACGAGAAATCGGACAGCCCCAGGCTGCTGCGGTCCACCGGCCGCGTGAACACGGCCATCAGCTCGGTCTGGTCGCGGTATTCGCGCATCAGCACGGGAGGCAATTTTTCGCTGACCTTCATGAGATCGGCCAGATCGGTGATGTTGTGCTCGGAGATCAGGTTTTCGACCATGCCGATGCGCTCCAGCCGCGAACCGGCGCGCAGGGCCTCGGCCACCTCGTTGGCTTTCACGCCGGCCACCTCGGCAATCGCCGCATAGGCTTCGGGGGCATTGTTGACCTTGAACTCGACCAGCAGCGAGCGCAGGTCGCGCTGGTAACGCGCCAGCGTGCCATACAGCAGCAGGGCACGCTCGGCCTGGTTGAGCTGCAGCAGGTTGGCCAGCGCGTCGATATTTTTCTCGACCAGGGTGGATTGTTTTTTGAGCGCGTGGGCGAGCCAGTCGCCGGTCGCGCTCAGGACCGACAGCAAATCCTTGGGCTGATCCTTGGCATGTTCGTCCAGGTAGAAAAACAGCGTGCCCTCCTCATACGGTCCGCGCCACGCGCCGTGGCGAGCAAGGAAGGCGCTGTCGCTGAGGGCTTCGTGCCCGCGCCAGAACTCGTTGTCGCGGCAACGGCGGCCCAGAAATTCGCGCAGGCGCTGCAGCGCGGGCAAGGGCCACACCAGATGGCGACCAGACAGCGACAGCAGGCTGTTGAGATCGCGCCGCACGTTGAACTTGGCGCCCTGGCGCGCAGCCAGCGTCAGCACAAAATGCGAGCACATCAGATCCAGCACCGGCGCGTCCTTCAGGCCGGGAGACAGCAACAGCTGACCGTGCTTGTCGACACCCACACGCTTGTTCATCGATGGACCTCCAGCTCGCGGAAATACGCCCCTGCAACCCATGTGCAGAAAAACACATGCACAACCATAACGCAGCTTCGGGCATCATGGAAGACAAGATCTCCATGGCCTCGTGTGGATGGCGCCACAAAAACCGCCACAATCGATGCCGCCTTGAAAATGCCGTGACAGCCCCATCCCCCAGGAGCACCATGCTTGGATTCGCAGACATTGAAGCTGCCGCCCTCCGGCTAGAGGGCCAACTGCTAGACACCCCCTGTGTCGCGTCGAAAACGCTGTCGCAGATCACCGGGGCGGAGGTGTTCCTGAAATTCGAGAACCTGCAGTACACCGCCTCGTTCAAGGAACGTGGCGCCTGCAACAAGCTGGTGCAACTCACGGCCGAGGAGCAGCACCGCGGCGTGGTGGCGATGAGCGCCGGCAACCATGCACAGGGCGTGGCCTACCATGCGCAGCGGCTGGGCTTGCGGGCGGTGATTGTGATGCCGCGCTTCACCCCCGGGGTGAAGATAGACCGAACCCGCGGCTTTGGTGCCGAGGTGGTGTTGCATGGCGACACGCTCGATGAAGCCCGCAGCCACGCGCTGGAACTCGCGCAACGCGAGGCGCTGGTCTTCATCCATCCCTACGACGACGAAGCCATCGTGGCCGGGCAGGGCACCGTGGGCCTGGAAATGCTGCAGGCCGTCCCTGGCCTCGACACGCTGGTGGTTGCGGTCGGCGGCGGTGGCCTGATCGCCGGCATGGCCACCGCCGCCCGCGCCCTCAAACCGGGCATTGAAATCATTGGTGTGCAGACATCGCGCTTCCCGGCCATGGTCAACGCCATCAAGGGCACCCACCACCCCCA
>CBFGNA010000603.1:0-1803 GCA_965650045.1 uncultured Polaromonas sp. | reverse complement strand
GACACGGTGCGGCTCGCCGGTGTAGTCACGCAGGCCGTGCAACATGGACGCCAGGGTGCCGCCCGCCGCGCCGGCAAGCGCCAGCGCTGCCATCGCGTTGGTGGCATTGTGGCGACCGCGCAGGCGCATGGCCTCCACCGGCATCAGCCGCTGGATGTGCAGCAGCACTTCCTCGTCCTTGCGGCGCTTCACGGTTTCGTCGGCTTCGGCGGCGCGTACCAGCCAGGCCATGCCATTGACGGTTTCAATGCCGAAGTCACCCGGACGCTGGGGCATGCCCAGACCGAAACTCACATATTCGCGCCATTGCGGCTTCTGCAGCTTGGCCCTCACAGGCTCTGGCAGCATCGCCATCACCGCCGGATCATCGCGGTTCAGCACCAGCAGGCCCTTGCTGCCGAAAATGCGTGCCTTGGCGGCGCCGTAGGCTTGCATGCTGCCGTGCCAGTCCAGATGGTCCTGGCTCAGATTCAGCACCGTCGCGGCGCTGGGCTCAAAGCCCTGGACACCGTCGAGCTGGAAGCTGGACAACTCCAGCACCCAGACTTCGGGCAAGGTGCCCGCATCGACATGCATGGCCAGTGTATCGAGCAGGGTTGGGCCGATATTTCCTGCAACGGCCACAGTCTTGCCGGCGTGAGCCACAAGCCGGCCTGTGAGTGCGGTGGTGGTGGTCTTGCCGTTCGTCCCGCTGATGGCCAGAATCTGGGGGGCGTAGCCGGTGTCGATCTGGAGTTCGCGCAGGGCGCCCGCAAACAGGTCCAGTTCGCCGCCCGTCTTCAGGCCGATGGCCTGCGCCGCCTGCCAGACAGGGGCCACCATCGCCGGCGTCAGGCCGGGGCTCTTGAAAACCGCACGAACGTCCTGGCCCTCGATCAAGTCGGCGCCAAAGGCAGCCGTGCGAAAACCCACCTGCGGCAACTCGGCCTGAAGCTGGCCCAGCCGGGGCGGGGCTTCGCGGTCATCGACCACCGTCACCCGGGCGCCGCGCCGCGCGCACCAGCGGGCCATGGCCAGACCTGAGGCCCCCAGACCGAGAACAAGCACGTGCTGCCCCTGCAGTGAAGATGGCGCCGGCCCGGATGGCTCAGCACCGGCGGCGTCATTTGCATCACCGGCTACGCTGCCAGGCTGCACGGACTCGCCGTCCGGTAGCGGCATTTTTGCTTCCGAAGCCGGAGGCAGGACCGGCTCCGGCGGGCTGACATCGGCGAACATCTGGGCGACAAAAGCGGCCGCATCGCGGGCAGCCGTCAGCGTATCTGGCAACGGTCGGGCCCCGGGTTTTGCTGGCGCTTCGCCGCCCGGCACGTCGGCACGCGGTGCGCTTGCGTCCGCAACGGGTTCGTCGGGCACAGGAACGGCCGGGGGCGACACCGCGTCGGCCACAGGCACGGGGCCGTGCGCCGGCGTCGGTTCCACCACAGGCTCTTCGGGCAGCTTGCCGGATTCGGGGGACTCGTTGGCGTTCATCGGAGTTTCAGCGTTGACAGGCCGACCAGGCACAGCAGCATGGTGATGATCCAGAAACGCACGACCACCTGCGTCTCCTTCCAGCCACTCTTTTCGAAGTGGTGGTGCAAAGGCGCCATCTTGAACAAACGCCTGCCTTCGCCAAAACGCGCTCGGGTGTACTTGAAATAGATCACCTGCAGCATCACCGACAGCGCCTCGACAACAAAAATTCCGCCCATGATGGCAAGCACGATTTCCTGACGCACGATGACTGCAATCGTGCCCAATGCGGCGCCCAGCGCCAGCGCGCCGACATCACCCATGAACACCTGCGCAGGGTGGGTGTTG
>CBFGNA010000602.1:0-1812 GCA_965650045.1 uncultured Polaromonas sp. | reverse complement strand
TGTGGATGCGCCGGTGCGTGGCTTCCTGCCCCACAAAACCCTGAACCTCGGCCTTGTACTTCTCTTGCAGCGGTCCTGGCAAGGCCTTGAAGCCGTTGCGCACCGCGTCGATGAAAAACTGCTCACCGACCGGGAAACTCATGGACAGCGCATTGAAGAAGGCCGTGCGAAAGGCATCACCGGCACACCAGTGGCGTGGCAGCGGCGTTTCCAGGTCGATCAGCAGGCGGCGCACCACAAGTTCGCTCATGATTTTCTCCAGGGGAAGATGTTTGGTACGGACAAGTACCAATCGGGTGACTATAGGATTGCGTTGTGGTACTGTCAAGTACCATAAAGAATCCTTCATGCACTTCCATGCTTTCTGAATCCACCGCCCCAGCGTCCCCAGCCGCCGCTCAAGCCAACCCTTACCGCGCGCGCCTGCTCGAAGGCATGGCGCACAGCGTGGCCGCCAAAGCCTACGCAGACACCACGGTCGCTGACATCGTGCGGGAAGCGGGTGTGTCCAAACGCAGCTTTTACGAGTGTTTCGCCAGCAAGGACGATTGCCTGATCGCGCTGTACATCGCAGCCAGCCATGGCGCGCTCAAGGTACTCAGGGATTCCATCGACCCGCGCCGTGACTGGAAAACCCAGGTCGAACATGCGCTGGGCGCCTACCTCGGCTGCCTGGCCAGCAACCCGGCACTGCTGCGCACCCTGTTCATCGAAATCCTCGGCCTGGGCAGCGCAGGCCTGCAGGTGCGCCGCCGCATGAACCAGGAACTGGCCGATTTCATCGTGCAGGTGGTGCATGCCGGCCACCGCCACACGCCGCAGGAGGCCGCGCGCCACACCACCATGGCCATGGCTGTGGTGGGCGGCATCAACGAGCTGGTGCTGCAGGCGATTGAATCGGGACGCACCGCCCAGCTGGCCGAACTGACCCAGCCCTGCAGTGCGCTGGTGCGCGCCGTGCTGGCTACGGCTGACTAAAGCTGCAGGCGCAAAAAAGCCCGCCGAAGCGGGCTGAAGCAAAACGCGGCTTCTTCTTTTTGGTTATTTCGCAGCAGACGCGGCGGGGCCCGGTGTCGGCGTTGCCGCCGCATCGGCAGCCTGCGCGGGCGCCGGTGCCGGCATGCCCGGTGCCATCGGTGTAGCCACCGGTGCAGCGGGTGCGCTCATCGCTGCGGGTGCGGCCACCGGCGCGGCCGGTGCAGCATGGGCGGTGCCGCCGTGGAACTTCATCATCAGCGGCACGATCAGCAGCGCCACGATGTTGATGATCTTGATCAGCGGGTTGATGGCCGGGCCGGCTGTGTCCTTGTAGGGGTCACCGACGGTGTCGCCGGTCACGGCGGCCTTGTGGGTCTCGGAGCCCTTGCCGCCGTGGTGGCCGTCCTCGATGTATTTCTTGGCGTTGTCCCAGGCGCCGCCGCCGGTGCACATCGAAATGGCGACAAACAGGCCGGTCACGATGGTGCCCATCAGCAAGCCGCCCAGCGCAGCCGGGCCAAGCAGCAGGCCGACCAGAATCGGCGCCACCACGGGCAGCAGCGAGGGGATCATCATTTCCTTGATGGCCGCGGTGGTCAGCATGTCCACGGCGGTGTCGTACTCGGGCTTGCCCGTGCCGTCCATGATGCCCTTGATGTCGCGGAACTGGCGGCGCACTTCCACCACCACCGCACCGGCGGCGCGGCCCACGGCCTCCATCGCCATCGCGCCGAACAGGTAGGGAATCAGGCCGCCGATGAACAGCCCGATGATGACCATGGGGTTGCTCAGGTCAAAGCTGATGGCGCGGCCATAGGCTTCGAGCTTATGCGT
>CBFGNA010000601.1:0-1816 GCA_965650045.1 uncultured Polaromonas sp. | reverse complement strand
GGTGTATTACAACGCTGCAGGCCGTGCGGTGCGCGGCAGTGTCTTGAAGTCCAGCGGCTTTGACCGGCTGGACCGCGCCGCCTACGAAGCCGTCATGGCCTCGCAGGTCACCCCTTTCCGCCGCGCAGGCACCGATGGCAACACCGAGTACCTCCTGAAGGCCCCGATTAATTTTGTTCTGGAGTAAGAATTCATGAATTCACAATTTGGTTTGATGAGCGTCTGGACGCAGGGCGACTTCGTCACGAAAGGCGTGGCCATTCTGCTGCTGGTCATGTCGCTGGCGTCCTGGATGGTCATCCTGATCAAGACACTGGACGTGCTGAAGTACAAGAAGGTGGCCCGCAGCGCCGAGGACTTCTGGCACAGCGAAGACTTCGCCGCCGGCCTGACCAAGCTCGGCAACGACCCCTCCAACCCGTTTCGCCAGCTCGCGCTGGAAGGCCGCGAAGCCACTGCCCACCACCGCAATACCAAGGCGCACCTGCATGACGCGCTGGACGTGAGCGACTGGATCACGCGCAGCCTGCGCAACACCATGGACGAGTTCACCTCGCGCCTGCAGTCGGGCCTGGCGGTGCTGGCATCGGTCGGTTCGACCGCGCCCTTCATCGGCCTGTTCGGCACGGTCTGGGGCATTTACCACGCGCTGCTGGCCATCGGCACGGCCGGCCAGGCGACCATCGACAAGGTGGCCGGCCCAATCGGCGAGTCGCTCATCATGACCGCGCTGGGTCTTGCCGTGGCGATTCCGGCTGTGCTGGGCTACAACGCCCTGGTGCGCGGCAACAAGGGCGTGCTGCAAAAGCTCAACCGCTTTGCACACGACCTGCACGCCTACTTCGTGACCGGCGCCCGCGTCAGCAGCGCCGGCGGGCCGGCCAATGTCGTGCCCATGAAAAAAGCCTGAGTCCCCATCCCCTCCAGCGAGAAGCACCATGGCCTTTGGAACCCAGGATGACACCGACGATGTCATGAACGAAATCAACATGACGCCCCTGGTGGACGTGATGCTGGTTTTGCTGATCATCTTCATCATCACCGTGCCGGTGATGAAACACGCAGTCAACATCGACCTGCCCCGCGCCACCAACCAGGCCCAGGACGTGAAGCCGGAAACCATCCGCCTGACGGTGGACGCCCAGGGCACCTACTACATCAACGAGGCGCCGATCGACGACAAGGAACTGGCGCCGCGCTTCCAGTCGGCCGCAGCGCAGAGCCCGCAGCCCGAGCTGCATATCCGCGGCGACAAGTCCGTGCGTTATGAACGCGTGGCACAGGCGATGGCGGCGGCGCAGCATGCCGGCCTGCACAAAATCGGCTTCATCACCGAGCCTGATACGCCCTGAAGCGCGGAAATGACGCGCAAGGTCTGATCCGGCCGACGCCTGGGACCGCAAGGTGGCCAGGCGTTTTTTATGGCATGACGCCACAGAAGCGTTACACAAATTTCCAGAAATCCGGCCGCCGCGATGTTGACATTTAATTGAGAATCATTATCATTACGGTAACGACACACCAACCATTCGCTCACACTCCACAGGTAAGCCCATGTCCCTCGCACTTCAACCGACCACCCTCAGCCTGCCCTCCCGCGCTGCACGACAGCCCGAAGCGGCCATGCCGGTGCCAGACGCGGCCGCGGGCGCGCTGGAAAGCACCGAGATCCTGCGCGGCCAGAAGGCTGTCGAGATCAAGCACAACGGCCTGGTGTATCGCCTGCAGGCCACGCGCCTGGGCAAGCTGATCCTGACCAAATAGCAGCTGCGGCAGCACCGCACCGCCCTCTTTTCCGGTTTCATCGTGGGGCGAT
>CBFGNA010000600.1:0-1819 GCA_965650045.1 uncultured Polaromonas sp. | reverse complement strand
CCGCGGAACCGGCTTCGCCGGGCCGCAGGCGCAGCGGCCCCCTCGGGGGGCAGGGCGCTACACGTAGTGAGCAACTGTGGGGGCCATATCCTCAGCCCATCTTGCAGCCGGCGCCCGAATCGGCGAGGGCTTTGGCAGCAATACCGATGACCTTGTTTTCCTTGTTCTCGACGACGCGCAGGTAGATGTCCTGCACCGGGTTGTGGGCCTTGCTCATGGTCCACTTGCCGCGCGGGCTGTCGATGACTGCGGCTTCCAGTGCCTTGTACAGGGCCGGTTTGCGGTTCAGGTCGCCCTTGACGGCGTTCGCGCCCTGGATCAGCAGCAGGCCGGTGTCATAACCCTGGACCGCGTACACGTCGGGCTGCATCTTGAAACGGCTTGCATAGGCTGTGCGGAAAGCCTTGTTGCGCGGCGTGTCCAGCGAGTCGCTGTAGTGCATGGTGGTGATGATGCCGTCGGCAGCCGGGCCGGCGGCGTCGAGTACGCCTTCGGTCAGGAAGCCCGAGCCATACAGCGGGATCTTGCCCTTGAGGCCGGCAGCCGCGTAGTCGCGGATGAACTTGGCGGCGCCGCCACCAGCAAAGAAGCAGGCCACCGCGTCGGGCTTGAGCGCGGCGATTTCGGTCAGCAGCGCCTGGAACTCGACGTTGGGGAAGGGCAGGCCCAGCTCCTTGATGATGGTGCCGCCGGCGGCGGTGTAGCTTTCCTTGAAGCCTTCAAACGCTTCGTCGCCGGCTGCGTACTTCCAGGTGATCCAGACGGCTTTTTTGTGGCCTTTGGCGACCATGGCCTGGCCCAGTGCGCGGGTTGGCTGCGAATTGCTGAAGGACGTGCGGAACACATTGGGCGCGCACAGGCTGCGGGTGGCGGCGTGGACACCGGCGTTCGGGATCAGGCTCAGCACGCCGGAGTCGCGCGCGACCTTCTGGATGCCCATCTGCACGCCGGAGTGCACGGTGCCGACCAGCACATCGACCTTGTCGCGCTGCACCAGCTTGCTGGCGTTCTCGACGCCCTTGGAGGGCTCGGACTCGTCATCCACCTTGAAATATTCGATTTCGCGGCCGCCGAGCTTGCCGCCCTGCTCGTCGATTGCCATGCGGAAACCGTTTTCAATCGCCACGCCGAGCTGCGCAAATGTGCCGGTATAGGGCAGCATGAAACCCACGCGCACCTTGCCGGACTGCGCCCGCACTGTTTGGGGGAGCAGCAGGCCGGCCGATGCCGCACCGATGACGGCAGCACTCTGGCTCAGGATCAAACGGCGGGAGGAAGGACGTGAGGTCATGGGTAACTCCTGGTTGGGACGGAAGAGGGAAGCAAGAGGGGAAAGCAAGAGGAAGCGCTGCACTGTGCCTGATGGTAACGGCGCCGCCGGGCGGACACCCTAGTGAAAAACCCGAGATTGAAGATTAAATTGTTTATATGTAAAGCAATTTCTCTGCCAGCCTGTCAAAGGCATCCGGCTCTTCAGCGTGGCGCCTGGCGCAGCTTGAAGCGCTGGATTTTTCCGGTCGCCGTTTTGGGCAGTTCACTCACGAACTCGATCCAGCGCGGGTACTTGTAGGGCGCAAGCTGCTGCTTCACGTGCGCCTTCAGGTCCTCGGCACTGGCGGTCTGCCCGGCTTTGAGCACCACGCAGGCCTTGGGCTTGATCAGTTCATCGCTGTCGGCCATGCCGATCACCGCCACTTCCAGCACCGCCGGATGGCTCATCAGGCAGGCCTCGACTTCGAAGGGCGAGACGTAGATGCCGCCAACCTTGAGCATGTCGTCGCTGCGTCCGCTGTAGGTGTAGTAGCCGTCGGCATCCACC
>CBFGNA010000599.1:0-1822 GCA_965650045.1 uncultured Polaromonas sp. | reverse complement strand
CGCTGATCCACAGCGGTGCCTTCCAGCGCTCGCACAGCCAGTGCGCCAGGCCGATGTGGTCGGGGTGCATGTGGGTAACGATGACGCGCAGGATGGGCAGGCCTTCCAGTTCACCTGCGAAAATCTGTTCCCATTGGGCCCTGGCCTCGTCGCGGCTGACGCAGCAGTCGACCACGGTCCAGCCCTTGTGTCCGTCGAGCTCGTCGCGCAGCAGCCACAGGTTGATGTGGTCCAGCGCAAACGGCAGGCCCATGCGTATCCATTTGACGCCGGGCGCCACGTCCAGCGTGCCGCCGGCGGCCGGCAGGGCATCGCCCAGCGGGTAGGAGAGTTCGGCTTCCTGTGCATTCATCTTGTAAGATCGCCTGTCGGTTGACGTTTACGTTAACGTAAACTAGAACCCCCATTACACCTGATTTGGCATTCCGTTCCGTCAGGCTCCTGTCACCCGGGTTTCCTACACATGGCAAGCACCACGTATTCCATCAGCGATCTGGCCAAAGAGTTCGATCTGACCACGCGCGCCATACGGTTTTATGAAGACATGGGCCTGCTGCAGCCGCAGCGCGAGGGCCCGGGCGGGCGCAGCCGCGTTTACACCGCACGCGACCGCACCCGGCTCAAGCTGACGCTGCGCGCCAAGCGCCTGGGCCTGAGCCTGACCGAGGCGCGGGAGATCATCGATACCTACGACAGCCCGCGTGATACCGGTCCGCAGCTGACCAAGTTCCTCGCGGTGCTGGCGCAGCACCGCAGGCAGCTCGAAGAGCAGATGGCCGACCTGCAGGCCAACCTGGAAGAAGTCAAGCTGCATGAAAAGGAAGCCCGCGCGCTGCTGGCCAAAACGGCCAAAGCCGCACCCGCCGCCAGAACCCGGAAATGAGCGCCATGCCCACCACTGAATTCAAGCCCAAAGACGAGGCCTATGCCGACCGCGTGCGGGACAGCTTCGCCCTGCAAGGCGCCATGAGCACACTGGGCGCCTCGCTGGCGGAGATTGCGCCTGGGCGCGTTGTGATCGAGCTGCCCTGGGCTGCCGGCCTGACCCAGCAACACGGCTTTCTGCACGCCGGCATGGTGGCAACGGCGCTGGACTCCGCCTGCGGTTATGCCGGATTCACGCTGATGCCGGAAGGCGCCGGCGTGCTGACCATCGAGTTCAAAATCAACCTGCTGGCGCCAGCCAAAGGCCAGCGTTTTCGCATGGTCGGGCAGGTCATCAAGCCCGGCCGCACCATCACCGTGACCGAAGGCCAGGCCTACGCCATCGACGGTGGCCGTGAGAAGCTGATCGCCACCCTGGGCGCCACGCTGATGACCATCACCGGGCGCGACGACGTCAAGAACTGATTCAAGGAGAAATGTGTGAACAACCTGCCCGGACTCAACTTCCAGCTTGGTGAAGACATCGACGCGCTGCGTGACGCCGTGCGCGAATTTGCGCAGGCCGAAATCGCGCCGCGCGCCGCGGAGATCGACCGCAACGACCAGTTTCCCATGGACCTCTGGAAAAAAATGGGCAGCCTCGGTGTGCTGGGCATCACGGTCGGCGAGGAATACGGTGGCGCCAACATGGGTTACCTCGCCCACATGATCGCCATGGAAGAGATCAGCCGCGCCAGCGCCTCGGTCGGCCTGAGTTACGGCGCGCACAGCAACCTGTGCGTCAACCAGATCAAGCGCAACGGCACCGAAGCCCAGCGCGCGAAATACCTGCCGAAACTCATCAGTGGCGAACACGTCGGTGCGCTGGCCATGAGCGAGCCGGGCGCCGGCAGCGATGTGATCAGCATGAAGCTCAATGCCGAGGACAAGGGCGGCT
>CBFGNA010000598.1:0-1825 GCA_965650045.1 uncultured Polaromonas sp. | reverse complement strand
TCGGGCGTCCAGTGGTATTCCACACCGCCAATGGTTTCGTTCGAGCAGATGTGCACATAGGCGGCGTCGGGGTCCAGCTTCCAGGTCTCGAACTTCGGCACGCTGGTGAAACCGGTGGATTCCGAACTGGCGGCCACATTGACCTTGCAGAAGTTCCTGGCTTCCTTGATGGTTTTTTTCATCCACTCGCCGGTGTTGACGAAGTCGGCGCCGGCATGGCCGCGCAGCAGATTCATCGGCACGATGGCGTTCTGGCCCAGCCCGCCGCCCTGCAGGAACAGCACCTTGTAGTTGGCCGGGATGACCAGCAGTTCGCGCAGGTCGGCTTCGGCCTCGGCGTGGATGCTGATGAACTCCTTGCCGCGGTGGCTCATCTCCATGACCGACATGCCTGAACCGTTCCAGTCGAGCATCTCGGCGGCGGCGCGCTGCAGCACCGGTTCAGGAAGGGTCGCCGGGCCGGCGCTGAAGTTGAAAACGCGTGTCATGAAAAAGGACTTTCTAAGGGGGAAACCATGCGGCCCGCCGCAGCGGGCCCTGAGGCGCACAGCATACAAGAAAGTCCCCGCGCCCGGCCCGGGCGGGGCTCACCAGGCGGGCTGGGGCGGCGCCCTGCGCACACCGAACCACTGCAACTCCATCAACAGGCCGACGGCCACAGCCTGCATGGCGATAAAACCCTGGCCCAGCAGAGTGGGCGAGACCAGACCACCAAAGAGCAGCGCCAGACAGCCCAGCACCCAGGCGCCGTTGGCCGCAATCAGCAGCCCCACCAGGGCTTGCGAAAGGGTTTGGCGCGCGTTGATGAAGACGATCAGCGCCACATAACCAAACAGCGCCCAGCCCGTGGCCACCAGCAGGCCGGCCGGCAGACCCAGCAACACGGCCAGCTGGTCCGCCAGCAGCAATTGCAGCAGGCCGGTGGCCACGCTGGTGGCAGCATCCAGCCACAACACGCGGCGCAAAAACAGGGGGGAAGCGGCAAGGGAAGACAGCGAGGGCATGACAGACTCCTGAAAAAAATGGGACGGCAGGGTGAAGCAGCGTGGCCACGGCGGCCATCCATCGCCGCGGTCATGGGGCCATCATTCCCGCGCAACGGCAGCAAGGCGATAACCCCGCAGGTAATGGCGCTGCCGCCGGCTGGCCTTAGGATGGCGCCATGACTGCAAGCCTTCACCCTCCGACACGTCAGCTCCCCGCCGCCCCGCAAGCCTTTGGCGACCACCTGCGCCACTGGCGGCAGCACCGGCGCCTGAGCCAGCTCGACCTCGCCGGCGAAGCCGACATCTCGACGCGCCACCTGAGTTTTGTCGAAACCGGCCGTTCGGTGCCAAGCCGCGAGATGGTGCTGCGGCTGTCCGAACGCCTGGACATTCCCCTGCGTGAGCGCAACACGCTGCTGGTCGCGGCTGGCTACGCACCCATGTACCGGGAGCGGGCGCTGGATGACCCGGCCCTCGCATCGGCCCGTCAGGCGGTGGAGCTGATCCTCAAAAGCCATGAGCCCTGGCCGGCGCTGGCGCTGGACCGGCACTGGAACCTGGTGGCGATGAACCGCATGGTGCCGCACCTGCTGGCCGGCGCCGATCCGGCGCTGCTGCAGGCGCCGGTCAACGTGCTGCGCCTGAGCCTGCATCCAGAGGGCCTGGCGCCGCGCATCGCCAACCTCGGACAGTGGCGCAACCATTTGTTCGAACGCCTGCGCCAGCAGATCGCCGCCACCGCCGACCCGGTGCTGGTGGCGCTGCTGGAAGAACTGCGCGGCTACCCCGGTGACGACGGCCCGGACAAGCTGCATCTGGAAGGCGAGCACCTGGGCGTG
>CBFGNA010000597.1:0-1827 GCA_965650045.1 uncultured Polaromonas sp. | reverse complement strand
AGATGCCCAGCGCGTTGCGCAGCACCCGGTCACGCCAGGGCTTGGGCTCACGCCAGATAAAAGGCTGCATGTGAATCTTGAGCGCTTCCAGGTGCACGATGTAAAACAGGCCGAGATAGGACAGGATGGCCGGCAGGAAAGCATGGCGCACGATGTCGGTGTAGGGGATGCCAACGTACTCCACCATCAGGAAAGCCGCAGCGCCCATGACCGGCGGCATGATCTGCCCGTCCACCGAGGACATGGTTTCAATGGCACCGGCCTTGACGCCGCCGTAGCCGGATTTTTTCATCAGCGGAATGGTGAAAATGCCGCCCGAGACCACGTTCGACACCGAGGATCCCGAGATCATGCCGTTGAGCGCCGAGGAAACCACCGCGACCTTGGCCGGCCCGCCGCGCAGGTGGCCCAGCGCCGCAAAGCTCACCTGCATCATGTAATTGCCGCCACCGGCGCGATCCAGCAAGGCGCCAAACAGCACGTACACAAAAATGGTGCCGGCTGACACGCCGAGCGCGATGCCGTACACCCCTTCGGTGGTCAGCCACATGTGGGACATCAGGCGGTTCAGCGATGCACCGCGGTGCGACAACACCTCGGGCAACCACGGGCCCAGCATGCTGTACGCCACAAAAATAACCGCCAGCGCCGCCATCGGCCAGCCGACCGCACGGCGCGTCGCTTCGAGCAACAGCACCATGCCGGCGCAGGCCACCACGATGTCCATGGTGGTCGGCTGCCCGGGCCGGGTCGCCAGTTGGGCGTAAAACAGCATGATGTAGGCGCCGGCAAACGCCGCCACCAGCGCCATCACCCAATCAAGCAGCGGCACCCGGTCGCGCGGCGAACGCTTGAAGGCCGGCCAGGCGAGAAAGGCCAGGAACAGCGCAAAAGCCAGGTGAATGGCGCGTGCCTCGGTGTCGTTGAGGATGCCGAAACCCAGAACAAACGGCAGCGGCGAGGCATACCAGTACTGAAACAGCGCCCAGACCAGGGCGACGGCAAAAATGATGGCGGCGGTCAGCCCGACCGGTTTGCGTCCGCCGGTGTCCACATCGGCCACCAGTTGCTGCAGCGCTTCAGGCGCCTTTTCGATATCGGTTGCCATGGCAATCCTTCAGGGTCGCAACACGCGGTTGCACGAGTCTCAAAAAAAAGGGCGAAGTCCGCTTCGCCCTGTGTGTGTGGCCAGTCGCACCGCGCGAAGACCTGGCCAGCCTGCCGGCTTACTTGATCCAGCCTTTTTCCTTGTAGTAACGGGCGGCACCTTCATGCAGCGGTGCGCTCAGGCCGTCCTTGACCATGTTCTCGGGCTTCAGGTTGGCCAGCGCGGGGTGCAGTTTCTTGAACTCGTCGAAGTTGTCGAACAGCGCCTTGGTCACCTGATAAACCGTTTCAGGCGACGTCTTGCTCGATGTCACGACGGTGGCCAGCACGCCGTAGGTCTGGGTAGGCTGCGGGTTGTTCGGATACAGGCCGCCAGGGATGGTGACCTTGGCGTAATACGGCTTGTCGGCCACCAGTTTGTCCACCACCGGGCCGGTCAACGACACGAGCTTGGCGCCGCAGGTGGTGGTCGGATCCTGGATGTTGGCCGAAGGGTGGCCCACACCGTAGAAGAAGCCGTCGATCTTGCCGTCGCACAGGGCCGGGCCGTGTTCGTCGGCCTTGAGTTCGGAGGCCAGCGAGAAGTCACCGAGCTTCCAGCCCATCGCGGCCAGCAGCTCTTCCATCGACGAACGGGTACCGGAGCCGGGGTTGCCGACGTTGAAACGCTTGCCCTTGAAGTCCTCGAACTTCGTGATGTTGGCTTCCTTGCGTGCCACC
>CBFGNA010000596.1:0-1827 GCA_965650045.1 uncultured Polaromonas sp. | reverse complement strand
CGCGCAGGCCTGCCGCTGGTGCTGCTGGCCGCTGCCATCGCCTTCAGCGTGGGCTGCAGCCGGATCTTTTTACAGGTGCATTTCGCCACGGACGTGCTGGCCGGGTTTGCGTCGGGCACCGCCTGGCTGGCGGTGTGTATCAGCAGCGTCGAGCTGGCGCGGCACTACCGCGGCCAGCCGGCCATGGACCGCACAGGTCAAATGCCCTGATCCGCGCCCGCCGGACTTCATGCTCAAAAAGGCCTCCAGCCCTTGCTGGGCAAGCGCGAGCAGCTATCATTTTGATAATAAAAGCCCCTGCGCTCCACCCGAGTGGGCGACTGCAGGCATGCTTGTGCCCTTCTGAACCGAGTTTTCCAGGCTTCATTCATGCAAAATTTTGATTTCGACCTGTTTGTCATTGGCGGCGGCAGCGGCGGCGTGCGCGCTGCGCGCATGGCGGCACAACGCGGCGCGCGTGTGGCGCTGGCCGAGGTTGCGGCCATGGGCGGCACCTGCGTCAACGTCGGCTGCATCCCGAAAAAGCTCTACAGCTACGCGGCGCACTACGGCGAAGCGTTTGAAGAGTCGCATGGCTTTGGCTGGAGCGGCGCGGCACCGGTCTTCGACTGGGATGTGCTCAAGGCCAACCGCGCGGCCGAGATCACCCGCCTGAACGGCATCTACCAGGGCCTGCTGCAGGGCGCCGGCGTCACCATCATCACCGGCTGGGCCACCCTCGTGGACGCACACACGGTGAAGGTGGAAGAAAAAACCTACAGCGCAAAAAACATCCTCATCGCGACCGGCGGCACGCCCACCGTGCCGGCCGTGACCGGGCGCGAACACGTGCTGACCTCGGACCAGATGTTCGACCTGACCCCCTTCCCAAAACGCCTGCTGGTGGTGGGCGGCGGCTACATCGCCTGCGAGTTCGCTTCCATCTTCAACGGCCTGGGCGCCGAGGTGATCCAGGTCCACCGGGGTGAAAAACTGCTGACCGGTTTTGACGACGATGTGCGCAGCTTCGTCGCCGCAGAAATGGCAAAGACCGGCGTGCGTCTGCAGTTCAGCAGCGAGGTGGCGGCCATCGCCAAAACCGCAGGCGGCCTGACGGTTGAATTCAAGGGAGGCGCCGCGGCCTGTACGGTCGATGCGGTGCTGTATGCCACCGGGCGTGTGCCCAACACCAGCGGCCTCGGCCTCGAAGCAGCGGGCGTCAAACTTTCTGCCCAGGGCGCCATTGAAGTCAATGGCCACTACCAGACCTCCCTGCCTTCGGTGTATGCCCTGGGCGATGTGACGGCGCGCCTGCAGCTCACGCCGGTGGCGCTCGGCGAGGCGATGGTGGTGGTGGACCACCTGATGGGCGCAGCGCCCGGCAAAAAGCCGCGCAGCATGAGTTACGAGTTTGTACCAACGGCGGTGTTCACCCACCCCAACATCGGCACGGTGGGCTTTTCAGAAAGCGAGGCGCGCCGGGAATTCGGCGGGGTGACGGTGTTCCGTGCCGACTTCAAGGCGCTCAAGCACACGCTGAGCGGCAGCAGTGAACGCACCCTGATGAAGTTGCTGGTGGACGACGCCACCGACCGCGTGGTCGGCCTGCACATGGTGGGCCCGGATGCCGGCGAGATTGTTCAGGGATTTGCAGTGGCCATGAAAGCCGGCGCCACCAAAGCCATCTTTGACAGCACCATCGGCATCCATCCCACCGTGGCCGAAGAGTTTGTGACTATGCGCGAGCCTTTCAAGGCCACGCCGGCCACCAAGGCCTGAACCTCAGGTCAGCTCGTCCGACTCGGCCGGCAACACAGGCTTCAGCACCGCGAACACGTTCACGATCGA
>CBFGNA010000595.1:0-1835 GCA_965650045.1 uncultured Polaromonas sp. | reverse complement strand
CCGGCAGCGGCCGGCTGACGGTGGCCATCGTCGGCGGTGGCGCCACCGGCGTGGAGCTGGCCGCCGAGCTGCATGCCGCGGCGCGTGTGCTGGCCAACTATGGCTTTGACCACATCCACCCCGAGAAGGATTTGCAGATCGTGCTGGTGGAAGCCGCGCCGCGTCTGCTGGCGCAACTCCCGGAGCGCCTGAGTGAGTCCGCGCTGCGCGAGCTGCGCAAACTGGCCATCGAGGTGCACACCAACGAAAAAGTGGTCGAAGTCACTGAAGACAGCCTGAAGATGGCCAGCGGCAAGGTCATTTCATCCAGCCTGACGGTCTGGGCCGCCGGCGTCAAGGCCGGCGATTTCCTGACAACCCTGGGCGGCACGCAGGCGCTGGAAACCAACCGGCTCAACCAGCTGGTCGTCAACGGCAACCTGCAGACCACCGACCCCAGCATCTACGCCTTCGGCGATTGCGCCGCCTGCCAGCAGCCCGACGGCACCTGGGTGCCACCGCGTGCACAGGCGGCCTACCAGCAGGCGATGTACCTGGTGAAGGCGCTGCCGCGGCTGCAGCGCGGCGAGGCGGTGTCGCCCTTTGTCTTCCGGGACCAGGGCTCGCTGGTGTCGCTGTCCGAGTACTCCTCGGTCGGCAGCCTGATGGGCAGCCTGACCAAAGGGAGCTTTTTTGTCGAAGGGCAACTGGCCAAGCTGATGTACTGGGCACTGCACAAGCAGCACCAGCTGGCGCTGGGTGGCTGGAAAAAAACCGCGCTGATCACGCTGTCGGAAATGATTGACCGCACCTACCGCCCGCGCATCAAGTTGCACTGATAATCGGCGGCATCCCATCAACCCAACGGAGCAACACCATGGCCAAAGGACAGACACACAACAACAAGATGGTCAAGAAGCCGAAAAAGGACACCTCGCCGCCGAAGGCGGTGTCGCCCGACGCGGTGCGCCCGACCATCGTCACGCAAATTCCGGTGCGCGGCAAACTCAAGAACAAATAAACAGGCCCCGACGCTTGTCACTTCGTGCACCACGCTGCACCTTGCAGGCCGCCGCTCGCCAGAGGCCTCGCTTCTGCTGCCTGTCCAAACCTGCTCAAGCAGGTTCGGAGCCGCAGGCAACAGCCCCGAGGGGGCACTGCGCCTGCGGGCCGGCAGAGCCGGACCTGCGGCCCCCGCGGGTAAAGGCAAAAGCTCGGCAATCGTCATGACCGGGCAGGCGAACAATCCGCTGCACGGCGTGACGCTCGAAGCCATGGTCACGGCCCTGTCGGACCACTACGGCTGGGAGGGGCTGGGCCAGCGCATCGCCATCCGCTGTTTCACCTTCGAGCCCAGCGTGCCGTCCAGCCTGAAATTTTTGCGCAAGACCCCGTGGGCGCGCGAGAAGGTCGAAAGCCTGTACCTGTTCATGCTGCGCGAGCAACGCCGCGCCGCGCCCACCGTGCACAACTTTCCGCCGCCCCGCAAGGGCTGAATCAGTGGCCCAGCGGGTTGGCGAACAGCAGCATCATGGCCACTCCCACACCGATCAGGAAGTTCGCGTCGATCAGGCCGGCCAGCAGGAACATCTTGACCTGCAATGGCTCCATCAGTTCGGGCTGTCGCACCGCACCCTCAATGAAACGCCCGCCCATCACGCCTATGCCCAGGCAGGCGCCGATGGCGCCCAGTCCGATCAAAAGGCCGGCTGCAATGGAAATGGCACCTGCGTCTGTCATGATTTTTCTCCTTGGTTGAACACTTGCTGATGACTTCATGATGCCGGCCGCGCCATTGCAAAACAATGACCTCACAGGTCATGACGCCATGTCGCCGGGCTTCGAACTGGTCCATG
>CBFGNA010000594.1:0-1839 GCA_965650045.1 uncultured Polaromonas sp. | reverse complement strand
CACGCTTGCTATTAAAACAGTAGCTGCCTGCGCAAGACCGGCGGGGGCTGAGGCCAGTTTTTGTTTCAAGTCCGGCTCCGCCATGCCGGTCAGCGCCACCAGCGCCTTGATGTCCAGCTCACACAGTGCGGCCTGCTGCGTGGCGCGGCTGTTGGCGTCAGCCGCACTGGCACGCGCCAGCGCCGCCGTGGCGGGGGCGGTGAAGCCGGCTTCGGCGCTGAGCTGCGCCAGCCGCCCGGTCTCGCCGCGGGAGGCGGCGTCCGAGCGCGCCACCCGCAGCAACTGTTCACAGGTTCGGAGGCTGTAGTACTGGTTGGCGGTTTCGGCCGCGACCGCCACGCGTGCGTCGTGCCACTGGGCCTGCGCCCCTTCATAACGCAGCTGCGCCGCGTCGCGGCTGTCACGCCGGGCGCCGAACACGTCGAGCTCCCAGGCGGTCTGCAGGCCGACCTGCGAGGTGGTACCCACCGGCGCAACCGCCGCGCCCAGCGGCTGCGACCGGCCGCGGCTGGTGCTGGCCGAAGCGTCCAGCGAAGGCAGCAGCGCCGCGCCGGCGGCCACCCGCGTGGCGCGTGACTGCTCGATGCGCGAGCGGGCGCTGGCGACCGTCGGGCTGACGGCCTGCGCCGCGTTGACCAGCTCGGCCAGCAGCGGATCGCCCTGCTGTTCCCACCAGCGGCTCAGGTCGATCAGCGTGCCCTGATGCGGCAGGCCGGCCACCGGCTGGCCGGCGGGCAGCGGCGCGAACCATTGCGCCGGCAGGTTGGCGGAAACCGTGGAGGGCGGTGACTGCAAGGCGCAGGCCGACAGCAGCAGCGGCGCCAGGGAAAGCGTCAGGAAGCGGAGATTTCTCATGAGGTCTTCTTCTTGTCGGAAGGCGATGGGGCGCGCCGCGCCGCCTCGACCGCGATCATGGCCTCGGCGAAGTCGGCCAGCCGTGCAGCCCACAGGTCAATGCCCTTTGGCGTGGCAATCAGCTGGGGGCGGACATTTTCGATCACGTCGCGGCTGATGAACACCTGCATCGCCAGCCCGGTGATGGAAAAGGCCAGGCGGTGCACATCGTCATCGATTTTTGCGACGCCCAGATGGCGCGCCAGCACCTCGACCAGCGCCGCATGGGCCGGCTTGATCTGCAGCTTGATCTGCTCGGCCCACAGGCCCGTGGGCTCCAGCATCTCGCGGAAATGCAGGCGGGTGAGCTGTTGCGCCAGGTCGCCCTGCTTGAGCGGCTCCAGAAAGCCGGCAATGAAACCTTCGAGCGCCTGCCGCAGGCTCAGGTGTGCCGGCTGGTAGCGCGAGATGTCGTCGCAGGCCCCCAGCGGCTCGGTGAAGACGCTGCGGTACAACCCCGCCTTGTCGCCAAAGTAATAACTGATGGCCGCCACATTGGCGCCAGCAGCCAGCGCGATGTCGCGCGTCGATGTTTTGGCAAATCCCTTTTCGGCAAACAGACGCAGCGCCGCCAGCAGCAGTTGTTCACGCGCTTCTGCGCCGTCGGCCCGTTGTTTGCGGGATTCGGCAGGTGCAGGGCCGGGAGGCGGCGGTCGGGCGGCAGGTTTCATGGGCCCGATTAAAGCACATGAAATCAAACGATTGATTTAATTAAAACAATTGTTTCAACTTAATACGGTGCCCTTTGGCACTTCCGGGCTCAGGCGGACTGGGGGCTGAAGACCGTGGCCCATAAGGTCAGGATGGCCTGGCGCTCGGCCTGCAACAGTGGCGGGCGCACCTGTGTCGGCTCCTCGTTCAGCCGTGCCTGGTGCTGTACCCGGCGCAGTTCGCGGTAGGCGTCTGCGGCCGCCTGCCCCAAGCCGGGGGCCAGCAGGCCGGCGG
>CBFGNA010000593.1:0-1840 GCA_965650045.1 uncultured Polaromonas sp. | reverse complement strand
TCATGACCGGTGAGTTTTATGCGCTGCTGCGGCAACACTCGCTGCTCGCGCGCAGCCTGCCGGACACCGATGGCGACGTGGACTGGGCCGCTTTTGACGAGGGCGTCGCCGTGGCGCTGCGTGGCACCAGCCTGCTGCAGACCGCCTTCAGCGTGCGCACGCTGTCGCTGTTTGGCCGCATGGCGGCGGCGCGCCTGCCCAGTTATCTCTCGGGCCTCGTGATCGGCGAGGAAATCCGCACGCAGGACCTGCCGGCCGGCGCACCACTGGTGCTGGTCGGCTCGGAGTTGCTGACCGAACGTTACCAACGTGCGCTCGCACAACGCCAGGCCGTGGTGCAGCGCGCCGGCGCAGAAGCGAGCTGGCGCGGCCTGTGGGCCCTGGCGCAAACCATTCATCCCAGCTGGACACCCTGACCATGACCAGACCTCACGACAGATTTTTGGCAGCCCTGAAAACCCTTCCCCTGATCGGCATCCTGCGCGGTCTGAAGCCTGACGAAGCCCTGCCCGTGGGGCAGGCGCTGCTGGACACGGGCTGGACGCTGATCGAGGTGCCGCTCAATTCACCGCAGCCGCTGCAAAGCATTGAAGCCCTGGCCGGCGCCCTGCCCCGGGCCCTGGTCGGCGCGGGCACGGTGCTCACGGCAGGCCAGGTGCGCGACGTGCATGCCGCCGGTGGCCAGCTGGTCATTTCGCCGAACTTCAATGCCGAGGTCGTGCGGGAGGCGGTGCGCCTGGACATGGTCTGCCTGCCCGGCGTGATGACCGCGACCGAAGCCTTTGCGGCCCTGCAGGCCGGCGCGGCCGGGCTCAAGCTGTTCCCTGCCGAAATGATCACGCCCGCGGTGGTCAAGGCCCTGCGCGCGGTGCTGCCGCCGCCTACCCTGCTGCTGCCGGTCGGCGGTATCACCGTGGGCAACATGGCGTCCTACCAAAGTGCGGGCGCCAGCGGTTTCGGCATCGGTTCGGCCCTTTACAAACCGGGCATGCCGGCCAGTGAGGTGGCCGAAAACGCTATGAAATTCATAGCTGGTTACGCGGGTACGATAAGGGCATGAGCCCTTTTTCATCCACAAACTCCTCCTCCGTTTCATTTGGCCTGGCAGGCCGTGTCTGCATCGTCACCGGCGGCGCACAAGGCATTGGCGAAGCCTGTGCCAGGCGCTTTTCGCGGGAGGGCGCACGGCTTGTCATCATCGATGTGGCGGATGCACCCGGCGAGGCGCTGGCCACCGAGCTGGGCGCGCTCTACCTGCATTGCGATGTGGGCGACAAAACCCAGGTGGATGCGGTTGTGGCCGCCACCCTGAAGGCGCACGGCCGCATCGACGTGCTGGTGAACAACGCAGGCATCTTCCGGGCCGCGGAGTTCCTCGACGTGACGGAAGCCGACTTTGACGCCGTGATCCGCGTCAACATCAAGGGCAGCTTCCTGATGGGCCAGGCGGTGGCGCGCGTGATGGCCCAGCAAGGCAGCGGCAACATCGTCAACATGAGTTCGGTCAATGGCGTGCTGGCCATCCCGACGATTGCCAGCTACAACGTCAGCAAGGGCGGCATCAACCAGCTGACCCGCGTGATGGCGCTGGCGCTGGCCGACAAGGGGGTGCGCGTCAACGCGGTGGCGCCCGGCACCATCGCCACCGAACTGGCGGCCAGGGCGGTGCTCACCAGCGACGAGGCCAAGTCAAAAATCATGAGCCGCACGCCGATGAAGCGGCTGGGCGAACCGTCCGAAATCGCCGACGTGGTGGCCTGGCTGGTGAGCGACGCCGCCAGCTACGTCACCGGCGAGATAGTCACCGTCGATGGCGGCCGGATGACGCTGAACTACACCG
>CBFGNA010000592.1:0-1840 GCA_965650045.1 uncultured Polaromonas sp. | reverse complement strand
GCATTGCTGCCGTCAACGGCGGGCACGTGTCGCAGGGCGTCGAAATACTCGCGCCAGTTGTCGGGCACGCTGCCGGGGTTGGCGAGGTAGTTTTCGTACATCTCTTCGACATAGGGCGCGTTGCCGCCGAAGAGATAGGTGTTGCCTTGATAGGCCGAATAGACGGACGACGCCGCCGGGACTGAACTCATTACGCTGACCTCCGTTTCCCTTGAGGAAACATTAGCTGGCCACAGCAGGATGTGGCTGGTTGATTAACCTTCCGCAACACGGCTGGACCGATTAGCGGATGCGACTGTGGCAAGGAAGGGCCTTCAGAAACAGCTCAATTGTGCCACCGAATGCCCAAACGGCGAAACCCGGGCCACCCCACGGGTGCCCGGGTTTTGTCACGCGGCAGTCAAGCGCCTGTGTTGCGCGCTGCGGCGTCAGGCCAGGCCGGGATTGCCGGCAACGCCCACCAGGGCGGGCAAATTGAGTTTGGGCGGCTTGATGACTTTTTTGGCCTGCAGATAAGTCTCCACCACCTCCCAGGCCGGTGGCCCGGCATTTTTGCTGGCCTCGGCCACTGGGGCCCAGCCGGCCACCTTGTAGGTCTTGTCGGCCTCGATGAGTTGGCCCTTGAGCCGCATGTTTTGTATGCGTGAGCCCATTTTGGCGCCGGGCTCACAGGTGTAGCTGAGGCCGCCGACACGCACCATGTCGCCGCCCTGCTGGTAGTAGGGGTCGGGGTTGAACAGATTGTCACCCACGTCTTCAAGAATGGTCTTGATCATGTCGCCACGGATGTCGGTCAAGGTGGTCCACGGGTAGGTGATGGCGGTCTGGTCCATCACGTGTTCACGCGTGATGGCCTGGCCTGGCAGCAGCGAGGTGCCCCAGCGGAACCCGGGGGAGAACGCGATCTCGGCGCCGCGGACTTCCATCAGGGCATCGAGGATCAGCTGGTCGAAGCTGCCGTTGAAGTTGCCACGGCGAAACAGCGTGCCTTCGGTGACCGCCAGTTTTTCAGCCAGTTTGGCCTCATAAGGCGCGCGAATGCCGGCGATCAACTGGCTCATGGCCGGATCGGCAGGCAGCATTCGGGAGAACACCGGCAGCAGGCGGTAATTGAAGCCGACGACCTTTTTGTCCTTGACGTCGAGGTCCAGCACACCGAGGAACTTGCCATTGCTGCCGGCGTTGGTGACGATGGTCTGGCCGCCGGGGTTCTTGACGGTCACCGGCACCGGCACACCATCGTGGGTGTGGCCGCCCAGAATGGCGTCGATGCCGGTCACGCGTGAGGCCATCTTGAGGTCCACGTCCATGCCGTTGTGGCTCAGCAGCACCACGGCCTGCGCACCCTTGGCGCGCGCCTCGTTGACCGTCTCCTGCATCTCGTTTTCACGGATGCCGAAACTCCAGTTCGGCGTGAGCCAGGCCGGATTGGCAATCGGCGTGTAGGGAAAGGCCTGGCCGACGATGGCGACAGCCACGCCGTTCATTTCCTTGATGACATAAGGCTTGAACACCGGGTCGCCGAAATCGGCGGTCTTGACGTTTTGCGCGACAAAATCGACCTTGCCGGCAAAGTCTTTCTCCACAATCGTCTTGATGCGCTCTTCGCCATAGGTGAAGTCCCAGTGGCCGGTCATCACGTCCACACCGAGCAGCTTGGCCGCATCCACCATGTCCTGGCCCTGGGTCCACAGAGCGGTGGCGCTGCCCTGCCAGGTGTCGCCACCATCGAGCAGCAAGGCGCCCGGACGGCTGGCCTTGAGCTGCTTGACCAGCGTCGCCAGATGCGCGAAGCCCCCGACCTTGCCGTACTGCTGCGCGGCGCGCTCGAAGTTCAGAT
>CBFGNA010000591.1:0-1853 GCA_965650045.1 uncultured Polaromonas sp. | reverse complement strand
ACGGGTGGAGGAGCTGGTATGAGCCTGCGCCTGCACCAGCTCGGCAAACGTTACGGCGACGTGCCCGTCTTCAGCAACGTGTCCCTTGATGTCGCCCCGGGCGAGTTCGTGGCCATCGTCGGCGAATCCGGCGTCGGCAAATCGACGCTGCTCAACTGCATGGCCGGGCTGGACAGCTGGGACAGCGGCACTGTCGAGCTGGACGGCGTCAAGCTCGGCGCCCTCAGTGACGACCAGCGCGCCCTGCTGCGCCGCGAAAAAGTCGGCTTTGTGTTCCAGGCCTTTCATGTGTTGCCGCACCTCGATGTGGCACAGAACGTCGCGCTGCCGCTGCTGCTGCTCGGCCAGCACGATGAGGCACGGGTAGCGGCCATGCTGACCGCCGTCGGCCTGGACGGCCTGGGCGCGCGCCTGCCTCAGCAGCTCTCGGGCGGGCAGTTGCAGCGTGTGGCGATTGCGCGCGCGCTGGTCCACCGCCCCGGCCTGCTGCTGGCCGACGAACCCACCGGCAACCTGGACCCGGCCACGGCGGCCAGGGTGATGGACGCCCTCGTCGCGCAAACCCGCGAACACGGCGCCTCGCTGGTGCTGGTCACCCATTCGGAAACCGCCGCCGCACGCGCCGACCGCGTGCTGCACCTGAGCAGCGAAGGCATACGCGCATGACCTCTCCCTTTCTTGCCACACTGGAACTGCTGCCGGTCACGGCGCCGCGCCAGTTGTTCGTGCTGCTGCACGACGCCGGCGGCGCCGCAATGGACATGCTGGATCTGGCCAACCGGCTCGGTGACTCGTTTCCCGAAGCCGCCATGGTTTTACCCGAGGGTGTGGAGTCCATCCACCTCGGCAAAACCGAGCGACACTGGTTTCCGGCTTTCGAGCTGACCGACGCCAACCGTCCTGAACGGGTGGCCAGGGCGGTGGCGGCGCTTGCCGTTTTCCTGCGCGAGCAGCAAGCGCGTTTCGGCATCCTGCAATCCGACACCGCCGTCGCCGGCTTCGGCCAGGGCGCCACCCTGGCGTTGGCGCTCAGCGACGCGCACGACGGCCTGGCGGGCCGGGTGCTGGCGTTTTCAGGGGCCTATGCCGCCCTGCCCGACAAGGCACCCGCCCTGACCACCCTGCATCTGCTGCACGGCCAGCGCGACACGGCCGTTCCGGCGCGGCTGGCCCAGCTCGCCTACGAACACCTGATGCAACTCGGCGCCGACGCTACCTGTGACATCGCCTCCGGTGTTGGCCACGAGTTGCACCCCGCATTGATGGACCAGGCGGTGCACCGCCTGCTGACCTGCGTGCCGCTGCGCTTCTGGCGCTCCGCCTGAGGCTGCGCGCAGCCGGACGCCACTGGCCATGCTCAGCCTGCTGAAAACCTTCTCCTGGCAGGAACTGCTGCATCACCGCTGGCGCAACGCCGCCGCGGTGGCCGCCGTGATGCTGGGGGTGGCGCTGGCATTTTCGGTGCAGCTGATCAATGCCTCGGCGCTCAGCGAGTTTTCGCAGGCGGTGCGTTCGGTCAACGGCCAGCCCGACCTGGAGCTGCGCGCGGTACGCGGAAGTTTTGACGAAGCCCTGTATGCACGGGTGGCGGGCCAGCCGCAGCTTGCCGCGGCCAGTCCGGTGCTGGAGCTCGGCACCTACGCGGGCGGCTCGGAGGGCCGGCGCGTGGCGCTGCGCGTGGTGGGTGTGGATGCGCTGGTGGTGGCCGGTCTGGCGCCGGCCCTGATGCCGCAGCCGGCTGCGGATGCCGGTCGCATGGCGCTCTTCACGCCCGGCACCGTCTTCCTCAATACGGCCGCGCGGTAAGCGCTGGCCGGCGATCAGTTGCGCCTGCAAACCGGACTTGAGCTGCG
>CBFGNA010000590.1:0-1853 GCA_965650045.1 uncultured Polaromonas sp. | reverse complement strand
TGGAAGCCCGTGGGCGCCACCGGCGACGGCACCGTGCCCGATGCACACGACCCGACAAAGCGCCACGCGCCCATGATGACCACGGCCGACATGGCCATGCGCATGGACCCGGCGTATGAAAAGATCTCGCGACGCTTCATGGCGAATCCGCAGGAGTTTGCCGACGCCTTTGCGCGCGCCTGGTTCAAGCTGACGCACCGCGACATGGGCCCCATCAGCCGCTACCTCGGCCCCCTGGTGCCCAAGGAGGCGCTGATCTGGCAGGACCCGGTTCCTGCTGTGGACCACCCGCTGGTCAATGATGCCGACGTGGCTGCACTGAAAGCCAAAATCCTTGCCTCGGGCCTGTCGATCTCCCAGCTGGTGACCACGGCCTGGGCATCCGCCTCCACCTTCCGCGGCAGCGACAAGCGCGGCGGCGCCAACGGTGCGCGCATCCGCCTGGCCCCGCAGAAAGACTGGGAAGTCAATCAACCGGCTGAGCTGGCCAGGGTGCTGGGCCAGCTGGAAACTATCCAGCAGGCGTTCAACGCGGCGCAATCGGGCGGCAAAAAAGTGTCGCTGGCCGACCTCATCGTGCTGGGCGGTAGCGCCGCCGTTGAAGCTGCGGCGAAGAAGGCTGGCCACAACGTGAGTGTGCCGTTTGCACCGGGCCGCACCGACGCCTCGCAGGCGCAGACCGATGTCGAGTCGTTTGCGGTGTTGGAGCCTGTGGCCGATGGGTTTCGCAACTACGTCCGCAAGGGCCATGAAGCCGCAGTGGCGGAGCTGCTGGTTGACAAGGCGAATCTGCTCACGCTGACGGCGCCGGAGATGACGGTGCTTGTCGGTGGCCTGCGCTCCCTGGGCGCCAACGTGGGTGCAGCCAAACACGGTGTGTTCACCGAACGCCGCGATGAACTCACCAACGACTTCTTCGTCAGGCTGCTCGACATGAACACGAAGTGGCAGAAGTCCGCCGATAGCGAGTTCGTGCTGGAAGGGCGTGACCGCAAGACCAACGAGCTCAAGCTCACGGGAACTGTCGCGGATCTGGTGTTCGGTTCCAACTCCCAGCTCAGGGCGCTGGCGGAGGTGTATGCCAGCAGCGACTCGTCCGAAGTGTTTGTGCGTGACTTTATCAAGGCATGGACCAAGGTCATGAACCTGGACCGTTACGACCTGGCCTGAACGTCTGCCTGTGAGCCTGCATGCGCATGAGCCCGTTCCGGCGAAAACCGGGCGGGCTTTTTTGTTGGGGTCATGGCGGGTGCCGGTGTTGTCTGGCCTCCACTATGCTTGACGTTTTTTGTGGAGCGTCTCATGACTATTTCTTCGGACTCGGCTTTTGACAAGGGGCTTGCCACACGCAAACGGGTGATGGGCGAAGACTTCGTGGCCAACGCTTTGGGCCAGGCCACCGATTTCACACGGCCGATCCAGGAGCACATCACGGCCAAGGCCTGGGGCGATGTGTGGCAGCGCCCGGGGCTGGACCTGAAAACCCGCAGTCTGATCACGGTGGCCATGCTGACGGCGCTCGGCAAGCAGCATGAACTCAAGGGCCATTTGCGCGGGGCGCTGAACAACGGCGCGACGCCGGCTGAACTGCAGGAGGTGTTGCTGCACGCCGCGGTGTACTGCGGCGTGCCAACGGCGGTGGATGCCTTCAGGACGGCTGCCGAGGTGGTGGACGGCCCGAAAAAGCCATAAATCCGGTGATGGCCCCCCTGGCCCGGAGTTTCAAGTGTTTTATGCCGTTTGCCCTTACTGGACGGGCGCAAGCAGCTATCAAAAACGGAGCAATTCAGGCGACCTTCAGGCCTTCAGGCTTTCAAAACTTCCCAGGTAGTCCATCTTGACCAGCGGCACGC
>CBFGNA010000589.1:0-1867 GCA_965650045.1 uncultured Polaromonas sp. | reverse complement strand
ATCTAGGGTCGCAATGTGTCGGTTTCGTGTCACACACCGGCCACCATCGCGTTTCAGCCAGCGGGGCACAATGAGGACCTGTCCGAAAGCTCCAAGCCCATGCCCTACCTGCCCGCCTTCATCGCCCCCACCCGCTACACCGACCCGGCCGCTGCGCTGGCCCAGGTGCAGCTGATTTATGACCAGCAGATTGCGCATTTGCGCGATGCCATGCACCGCTATGTGGCGGGTGAAACCCTGCCCGGCCACGTCAGGGCCTGTTACCCCTTTGTGCGGGTGCAGACCGAAACGGTGGCGCGCGCCATCCTGGAAACGCCTGACATTGAGCAGCTCAGTTATGGTTTTGTCGCCGGTCCCGGCCGGTTTGAAACCACGCTGACGCGGCCCGACCTCTACGGCAACTACTACCTGGAGCAGTTCCGCCTGCTGCTGCAAAACCATTCGGTGGAACTGGAAGTGGGCACCAGCACCCAGCCGATCCCGGTGCACTTTTCGTTTGCCGAGCACGACCACATCGAAGGCAGCCTGAGCGCGGCGCGCCGCATGCTGATGCGCGATGTCTTCGACCTGCCCGACCTGGCCGCGATGGACGACGGCATTGCCAATGGCACCTATGAGGCCAGCCCCGGCGAGCCGCAGCCGCTGGCGCTGTTCACGGCGGCGCGGGTGGACTATTCATTGCAGCGCCTGCGCCACTACACCGGCACCTCGCCGGACTGGTTCCAGAACTTCGTGCTCTACACCAACTACCAGTTCTACATCGACGAGTTTGTGCGGCTGGGCCATGAGGAAATGGCCAAGCCCGACAGCGAGTACATCGCTTTTGTCGAACCCGGCAACGTGGTGACACGCCGCGCCGGCCTGCCGCCGGTGAGCGGTGACGAGCTGGGCATGGCGCCGCCCCGCCTGCCGCAAATGCCGGCCTACCACCTGATGCGCGCCGACCGCACCGGCATCACCATGGTCAACATCGGCGTCGGCCCGGCCAATGCCAAAAACATCACCGACCACATCGCCGTGCTGCGACCGCACGCCTGGATCATGCTGGGCCACTGCGCCGGCCTGCGCAACAGCCAGCAGCTGGGCGACTACGTGCTGGCGCACGGTTACGTGCGCGAGGACCACGTGCTTGACGAGGAGCTGCCGCTGTGGGTGCCAATCCCCGCCCTGGCCGAAATCCAGGTGGCGCTGGAGCGCGCCGTCAAGGACGTGACGCGGCTGGAAGGGCCGGACCTCAAGCGCATCATGCGCACCGGCACCGTGGCCTCCACCGACAACCGCAACTGGGAACTGCTCCCGGGCAACCAGCCGCAGCGCCGCTTCAGCCAGAGCCGCGCGGTCGCGCTGGACATGGAAAGCGCCACCATTGCCGCCAACGGTTTTCGTTTTCGCGTGCCCTACGGCACCCTGCTGTGTGTCAGCGACAAGCCGCTGCATGGCGAGATCAAGCTGCCGGGCATGGCCAACCACTTCTACCGCGAACGCGTGGACCAGCATCTGCGCATCGGCATGCGCGCCATCGAGCTGCTGCGGGCACAAGGCACGACGCAGTTGCACAGCCGCAAGCTACGCAGTTTTTCGGAAGTGGCGTTTCAGTAGGTGGTGCGTTCGGCGCGCCGGATTGCTATTGTTTCAATAGCTGTTTGCGCCCGTCCAGCAAGGGCTGAAGGCACTTTTTACTTGTAACTTCCAGAAGATGCGGGCGGCTCGGGCTGCCCGGCACGCAGCAGTGGCGCGTTATCGGCTTGCTGCGGCCCCAGCTCGGCACGTGTCAGCGGCAGGTACTGCGGGTACTCGCGCTGCATGAAATCCACCAGCGCTTCGCGCACGCTGCAGCGCAAGTCCCAGTTCTGGCCGGAACTCGACG
>CBFGNA010000588.1:0-1883 GCA_965650045.1 uncultured Polaromonas sp. | reverse complement strand
CATCAGCGTCGATTTGTAGCGGACCCGGCGAATGAAGGCCAAGGTCTTGCCGTCGGGCGAGGGGGTCGGGCGGATCGCTCCGCCGGGGCCGGTGACATAGGATTCGATGTCGCCGGTTTTTCGGTCGAGGAGTGGCAAGCCCTCAAGGGCTACCTGCGCCGCATTCTTGACACCGCCCAAAGCCTGCAAGCCTCCAACGAGAAAAATGAAAAAAATGAAAAATAACAGCACTCCCTCCCTGTTGCCCGGCGCTGCCCCCGAGGCCGCGCCGCCTGCCATTCCGGTGTGGCGCGCCTCCTTCCGCATGGCGCTGGTCACCACCGCCGGTGTGATCGCTGCCGGGCTGATGGCCACCGGCCTTTCGGGCTGCGCCGACATGTCCGGCATCCATTCGACCGCCAGCCTGCGCGACAGCGCGTCACTGGGCGTGCCCACGGCGTCCGCAGCCACGGCGCCGGTGGCCGCCGAGTGGTGGCGCGACTTCGGTGACGAGCAGCTCAACACCCTGATCGCCCAGGCCCTGCAGACCAACCCCAGCCTGAAGATCGCCCAGGCGCGGCTGGCGCGCGCCCAGGCGGTGAACGAAGTGGCCAGCGCCGCGCGGCTGCCGCAGATCAACGGCAACATTGACCTGACGCGCCAGAAGTACACCGCCAATGGCGCCGTGCCTGCGCCGCTGGCCGGCTCCATCCGCGAAAGCGGCACGGCGCAGCTCAGCGGCAGCTGGGAAATTGACTTCTTCGGCAAGTACAGCGCCGCGCTCGAATCCGCGCTTGGCAGCGTGCGCGCTGCAGAAGCCGACAGCGCTGCCGCGCGCGTGCTGCTGGCCAGCAATGTGGCGCGCAGCTACTTCCAGATCGCGCGCCTCAACGAGCAACTGCAGGTGGCCGAGCGCACGCTGGCCCAGCGCCAGGAAACGCTGGGCCTGGTGAACGACCGCGTCAACGCCGGCCTGGACACCCAGCTCGAACTGCGCCAGAGCGAGGGCGGCCTGCCCGAGGCGCGCCTGCAGATCGAAAGCCTGCGTGAGCAGCTCGCGCTGGCGCGCAATGCCCTGGGCGCCCTGGTCGGGCAGCCCGGCGTGGCTGCGGCCCTGGTCCCGCCCCGGATGTCTGCCATCCACACCGATGCGGCGGCGACCGCCATCCCGGCCGACCTGCTCGGCCGCCGTGCCGACATCGCCGCCGCGCGCTGGCGTGTCGAAGCGGCGTCCAAGGACGTGGTCAATGCCAAAACCCAGTTTTATCCCAACATCAACCTGGTCGCCTTCGCCGGTTTTTCCAGCATCGGCCTGGGCCGTCTGCTCGATGCGGGCAGCCAGCAGTGGGGCGTCGGCCCGGCGCTGCGTTTGCCGATCTTTGACGCCGGCCGGCTGCGCGCCAACCTGCGCGGCAAAAGCGCAGACCTCGACAGCGCGGTCGAGAGCTACAACGCCGCGGTGCTCGATGCGGTGCGCGACGTGGCTGACCAGGTGGCCTCCAGCCAGGCCATCACGCGCCAGCAGGCCGAGCAGCGCTCTGCGCAGACCGCCGCCGAAGGCGCCTACGACATCGCCGTGCAGCGTTACAAGGCCGGCCTGGGCAACTACCTGAATGTGCTGACCGCCGAAAACAGCGTGCTCAGCCAGCGCCGCCTGGCGGTGGATCTGGCCGCGCGTGCGCTCGACACACAGGTCGGCCTGGTGCGTGCGCTGGGTGGCGGTTACAGCGCCGATGCTTCCACCGTGGCGCTGGATGCTCCTGAAAAGATAGCTGCTCGCGCAGAGCAGGCAAGGGCTGGAGGCCTTTTTTCCTTGAAATCCAGCGCGGGCAGCCGCTGAGGCAGCCCGCCGCGGTCCCCATCCCTGCCCGCGCCAGCACCCCTTCCGATACGACGTCCACACC
>CBFGNA010000587.1:0-1886 GCA_965650045.1 uncultured Polaromonas sp. | reverse complement strand
ATGCTCATGTTGTCGGTGTTCATCACGCCGTGGCAAAAGCCGACGGCCTGCCAGGCGGCCACCATCGCCGCCGTGCGCTCACTGACGGCCTGCAGCAGCGCTGCGTAAGGCTGGACCGCGTCGCGGCACGCCGGGTAAAAGCTGTCGATCACAAAGTCAGCCAGCTGTTTGAGCTGCGCATGCTGGCCGCTGTAGCTGAAATGCTCAAAATGGCCGAAACGGATGAAGCTCGGGGCCACCCGGGTCACGACCGCCGCGCTCTCGATCTCTTCGCGGCGGACCGGCGCCCCGGAGCCTGTGATGCACAGGGCCCGCGTGGTCGGGATGCCCAGGGCATGCATGGCCTCCGAGCACAGGTATTCGCGGATGGAGCTGCGCAACACGGCGCGTCCATCGCCCATCCGCGAATAAGGCGTCAGGCCTGCGCCCTTGAGCTGGATTTCCTGCGGGCCGGCGGTGGTCTGCAACTCGCCAAGCAAGATGGCCCGGCCATCCCCCAGCTGACCGGCCCACTGGCCGAACTGGTGGCCGCTGTAGACGCTGGCCAGCGGCTGCGAACCTTCAGCCAGGCGGTTGCCGGTGAACACATCCAGCGCCTGCTGCGATGCAAACCAGGGCCCGTCCAGCCCGAGTTCGCGCGCCAGGGCCTGGTTGCGTCCGACCCAGTAAGGCGATGGCAAGGGCGTGGGCTGGAGCGCGGTGAAAAAGTCCGGGCCCAGCGCCGCAAAGCGGTTGTGCCAAGCCAGGCCGGGGATGGCCGCGGGCGAATTCTTGATGTCCTTGATGACTGCATTCATGGCCTGATTGTCCCTTGCGGTCAACAGCCCCGCGCCAGCAGGGTTAAAGGCCCGGGAGGCTTTTTGTCCCTGCATACGCTGCCAGTGCCTGCTCGTCGAGCATGGCGACGCGGCCAAACTCCAGCGACACCAGCCCGCGCTGCTCCATCGACTTCAGGGCGCGGTTGACGGTCTGCCGCGACAGGCCGGCGAGATGGCCCAGCTCTTCCTGCGACAGCACCAGCCGGCGCCGGCCCTGCCAGAACACCCGGCTCAGGTACAGGGCCACGCGCTGCTCGGGCGAGCGCAGACGCCCGGCCTCAATGATGGTCATGGCCTGCCCAAGGCGGCGGTTCAGGTGCGCCACCAGAAAATGATTGAAGGGCAGGGATTGCGCCAGCAGTGCGTCGAACTGCACGCGCGGCAGACACAGCAGCACGGTGTCACGCAGCGCAATCACGTCGTAGCGCCGGGGCTCGGTTTTCAGCACCGAGCCTTCACCAAACCATTCGCCGTCCGGCACACCGAGAAAGGCCGAGACGCGTCCGTCCGTGGAGGTGCTTTGCAACTTGACCAGCCCCGACAGCACCGCGTACCAGCCCTTCACGGGCGCGCCGGCTTCCAGCATCACCTCGCCCTTTCGGCCGGCCAGTGTCAGGCTGCGATCCAGCAGGCTGCTGCGCGTGTCATCGGGCAGGCAGGCAAACCACGGCTGGCTGCGCAGGAAGCGGTGCTGGGGCAGGGCGATTTCTTCAAGAGGCATGCCGGGAATTGTCCTGCAGTGGCGGTGACAAGCGGCCGGCACGGGTTTTTACCTAGAAACTGTCGGAGCGGCGACATCCCTTGCCCACCGTCGCGTGCCGGTCCATAGTCAGCGTGTTGGGCAGCGTCGGGTCACGGCGGGATTTCCCGCCAGCGGCCGGGCCGCGGCGTTACCATGCGTGGCGCGACGCCGTCGCGAAACTGCGATATTTTCACGGACAAAAAAGGAACAAGACATGTTGGGTTTGATGCAAGGCCAGCCGCTGCTGATTTCATCGTTGATCGAGTTTGCGGAGCGCCACCATGGCGACGCCGAGATCGTGTCGCGCCGGGTCGAAGGTGACATCC
>CBFGNA010000586.1:0-1890 GCA_965650045.1 uncultured Polaromonas sp. | reverse complement strand
GCTGGTGGACCTCAGCAAACCGGCCTTCCGCCTGGGTCTCGCAGAAATCCGAGTCGGCACGCAGGCCCACCAGCTCGCCGTGACGGTCAAGGCCGACAAGGAAAGTTATCCGGTGCGCGGCCAGGCCCAGGTCACCATCACCGCGAAACTTCCCAACGGTCAGCCCGCCGCGAATGCCGAAGTGGCGCTGGCCGCGGTGGACCAGGCGCTGCTGGAGCTGATGCCCAATGACTCCTGGGACCTGCTGGGCGCGATGTTGCAGCGTCGCTCATGGGGCGTGGAAACCTCGACCGCACAAATGGAAATCATCGGCCGCCGGCACTATGGCCGCAAGGCGGTGCCGGCAGGTGGTGGCGGCGGGCGCAGCAACACGCGTGAGCTGCTGGACACCCTGCTGCTGTGGAATCCGAAGCTGCAACTCGACGAGAAAGGCCAGGCCGTGGTCACGGTGCCGCTCAACGACGCGTTGACGACCTTCAAGATCGTCGCGGTGGCCGACAGCGGCACGGGCCTGTTCGGCACCGGCCAAACCGCCATCAAGGCGACGCAGGATCTTCAGATCATCAGCGGCCTGCCGCCCCTGGTGCGTGAGGACGATCAGTTCCGAGCGCAAATCACCCTGCGCAACACCACCAAGGCCGCGATGAAGGTGGAAGTCAGCCCACGCGCAACGCTGCTGGACCTCAAACCCCAACTTGTGGATATTCCCGCGGGCGAGGCGCGTGAGGTCACGTGGATGGTCACGGCGCCGGCGCAGCTCGCGCTCACACGCGCCGAAGCCATCCTTTGGGAGATCGAAGCGAAGGACACGGTCAGCGGCGCACGCGACGGCCTGAAGGCACGCCAGCGCATCATCCCCGCCGTGCCGCTGACGGTGCAGCAGGCGACGCTGGTGCAGGTCGACGGGAGCTTCACGCTGGACGTGAACCCGCCGGCCGACGCCCTGCCCGGCCGGGGTGGTTTGAAAATGTCGCTGCAGCCGAAACTCGCCGAAGGCATGGATGGCGTGCGGGACTGGTTTGCCAACTACCCGTTTGCCTGCCTGGAGCAGAAAACCAGCAAGGCCGTGGGCCTGCGCGACGGCAAACTCTGGCAAACCGTGCTCGCGCAGTTGCCCGGTTACCTCGACGGCGACGGCCTGGCCAGTTCTTTCCCGCCGCGTGACGGCGAGGCTTCACGCGGCAGCGACGTGCTGACGGCCTACCTGCTGGCCGCTACGCACGAGGCAGCCGCCATCAACCCGGCCTTCGCCATGCCCGACGAAGCGCGGGCACCGATGGAGCGCGGCCTGATTGCTTTTGTCGAAGGCCGCATCCAGCGCGAGTTCTGGAGCCCGCGCAAGGACCTGGACGTGCGCAAGCTGGCGGCCATCGAGGCGCTGTCGCGGTACGGCAAGGCGCAGGGCCGCATGCTGGGCAGCATCACGATTGCGCCGAACCAGTGGCCGACCCATGCGGTGATCGACTGGTTCAACATCCTCAAGCGGGTGGCCGACGTGCCGCAGCGCGAACAACGTCTGGCGGAAGCCACGCAGGTGCTGAAGTCACGCCTGTCTTACCAGGGCACCAAGCTGATCTTCAGCACCGAAAAAGACGACTACTGGTGGTGGCTGATGGTCAACGGCGACGTGAACACCGCGCGCCTGATGCTGGCGGTGATGGACGACCCGGCCTGGAAAGACGACATGGGCAAGCTGGCCAACGGCTTCATCGGCCGTCAGCAAAAAGGCGCCTGGCACACCACCACCGCCAACCTCTGGGGTGGGCTGGCGCTGGACCGCTTCTCGGCGAAGTTCGAGGCGACACCGGTGGCCGGCGTGACTCGAGCCACACTGGCCTCTGCTGCGGCCACTTCGGCGAGTGTGGACTGGGCGAAAGTCACGCGCATCCA
>CBFGNA010000585.1:0-1892 GCA_965650045.1 uncultured Polaromonas sp. | reverse complement strand
CTCGAGGAAGTCGATGTGGAAGTAGGTGCGGCGGAACTCGCCGTCGGTGATGCTTTTCAGGCCCACGTCTTCCTGGAACTTGACGATCTCGGTGATGGCCTTGTCTTCGACCTGGCGCAGCTGCTCGGGTGTGATCTGGCCCTTGGCTTTCTGCTCACGCGCTTCCAGCAGGTACTTGGGGCGCAAAAAGCTGCCGACGTGGTCGTAGCGGGCGGGCAGGTGCGGGGTGGGGGTGCTCATGGGGTCTCCTGGAGATGGCTTGTCGAAGCTGCCATGTTAAAGCATGAGTCAAACGCCTCACTGGATACATTAACCCGATAAAAATGGTCAAAAGGCCGAGTTTTGTTGATTTTTGGTGGTTTATGTATACAGTGCGTATCCATGAAAGCCGACAAAGCCTCCAAACCTTCGTTCCCGCTCAACGCCTGGTACGCCGCTGCCTATGACGTGGAGATGGTCAATGCGCTGCTGCCGCGCACCATCTGCAACCAGAAAATCGTGATGTTCCGCAAGACCGACGGCACCGTCGCGGCGCTGGAAGACGCCTGCTGGCACCGGCTGCTGCCGCTGTCCATGGGCCATCTGAAGGGCGACGAGGTGACCTGCGGTTACCACGGCCTGGTGTACAACGCGCAGGGCCGCTGCACCCACATGCCCAGCCAGGAAACGCTGAATCCCTCGGCCTGCGTGCGCAGTTACCCCATCGTCGAGAAACACCGCTTCGTCTGGATCTGGCCCGGCGACCCGGCCCAGGCCGACCCGGCCCTGGTGCCCGACATGCACTGGAACGACGACCCGGCCTGGGCCGGCGACGGCAAACTCATCACCGTGAAGTGCGACTACCGCCTGGTGGTGGACAACCTGATGGACCTGACGCATGAAGCCTTTGTGCATGGCAGCAGCATCGGCAACCGAGAGGTGGCCGAAGCGCCGTTTGTCGCGACCCACGGCGACCGCACGGCCACTGTGACGCGCTGGATGGAAGGCATCGAGGCGCCGCCTTTCTGGGCCGGGCAGATCCGCCATGCGCGCAACTACACCGGCCCGGTGGACCGCTGGCAGGTCATCCGCTTCGAGGCACCGTGCACCGTGACCATCGACGTCGGGGTGGCCGAGGCCGGCAGCGGCGCGGTGCCCAAAGACGGCCAGCCCGGCGACCGCAGCAAGGGCGTCAACGGTTTTGTGCTCAACACCATCACGCCCGAGACCAACGGCAGCTGCCACTACTTCTGGGCGTTTGCGCGCAACTACTGCCTCGGTGAACAGGCGCTGACGCACAAGCTGCGCGAAGGTGTGGCGACGATCTTCCGCGAGGACGAACATGTGCTGGAGGCGCAGCAGATTGCCATGGACGAACACCCCGATCACCAGTTCTACAACCTCAACATCGACGCCGGCTCCATGTGGGCGCGGCGCCTGATCGACCGCATGGTGGCCAAAGAAACCTCGCCAACGCCGGTGATCCCCATCCGGCGGGCGGCATAAACATGGCAAACGCTATCAAAAATGTAGCTGCTGGCGCAGAGCTGGCGGGGGCTGAAGGCCAAAATGGCATTGAAAGTGCGCAGGTGCGGGCGCTGCTGCGGCTGCGTGAGCTGATTCTGTCAGGCGAACTGGCCGGCGGCACGCGCATTGCCGAACTGGCCATCGTCGAGCGCATAGGCGTGTCGCGCACCCCGATACGTGCGGCGCTGATGCGGCTGGAGCAGGAAGGCCTGCTGGAGGCGCTGCCCAATGGCGGTTATGCGGTCAAGGCGTTTTCAGAGCGCGACATCGCCGACGCCATCGAGCTGCGTGGCACGCTGGAAGGCCTGCTGGTGCGGCTGGCGGCCGAACGCGGCGCCCCCGCCGTGGTGCTGGCCGAGGCGCGCGAGTGCCTGCGCCAGGTCGAT
>CBFGNA010000584.1:0-1899 GCA_965650045.1 uncultured Polaromonas sp. | reverse complement strand
GGCGGACTGACAAACACCGCTTCAAGAAAGCCCGGCAGGTCGATGGCGTCGGCGCGCAGCTTGCTGTTGAGCAGCGCCCGGCCCTGCTTCCAGGTCATCATCACCGTGAACATGACCACGCCGATCAGCACCGGGAACCAGCCGCCGGCGACAAACTTCAGCGTGTTGGAGGCGAAGAACATCAGGTCCACCACGAAGAACAGGCCGGTGGCCCCGACGCACAGCACCAGCGGCAGCTTCCAGGTGTAGCGGATCACGAAGAAGGTCAGCACGGTGGTGATCAGCATGTCGGTGGTCACCGCGATGCCGTAGGCCGAGGCCAGGTTGGTCGAGTTCTTGAACAGCGCCATGGCGATCACGATGGCGGCAAACAGCGACCAGTTCACCGCGGGGATGTAGATCTGGCCGGTCTCGTGCACCGAGGTGTGGCGGATCTGCATGCGTGGCAGGTAGCCGAGCTGGATGGCCTGCTTGCTCACCGAAAACGCTGCCGACAGCAGGGCCTGCGAGGCAATCACCGTGGCGGCGGTGGCCAGGATCACCAGCGGCACCAGGGCCCACTTGGGCGCCATCAGGTAAAACGGGTTGACCACCGACTCGGGCGTGTAGATCAGCATCGCGCCCTGGCCAAAATAGTTGATCAGCAGCGCCGGCATCACCAGGCCGAACCAGGCCGTGCGTATCGGCCTCTTGCCGAAGTGGCCGAGGTCGGCGTACAGCGCCTCGGCACCCGTGACACACAGCACCAGCGCGCCCAGCAGCACAAAGGTGGTGCCGGGATGCTGCAGGATGAAACGCAGCGCATGGTGCGGGCTGATGGCGGCGAGGACCTCGGGGTGGGCCCAGATGTGCGGAATGCCCAGCACGGCGATGGTGACAAACCACAGCGCGCAGATCGGGCCGAAATACCGGCCGATGCCGGAGGTGCCGTTTTTCTGCACGTAGAACAGGCCAAAGATCACGACCAGGGCCAGCGGCATGACCCACCGGTTGAAGGCCGGTGACAGCAGCTCCAGGCCCTCGACGGCCGACAGTACCGAGATGGCCGGCGTGATAACACCGTCGCCGTAGAAGATGGCGGTGCCGAAGATGCCGATGCCCAGCAGCCAGCGCCGCAGGGCCGGCTTGTCGTTGACCGCGTTGGACGCCAGCGCCAGCATGGCGATCAGCCCGCCTTCGCCGTTGTTGTCGGCGCGCAGGATCAGCGTGACGTACTTGATCGACACGATCACCGTCACGGTCCAGAACACCATGGACAAAATGCCGTAGATGTTGTCCGGTGTCAGGGGCACGTAGCCCGACTCGAAGACCACCTTGAGGGCATACAGCACGCTGGTGCCGATGTCGCCATAAACAATGCCGATGGCGCCCAGGGTCAGCGCCGCAAGAGAAGATTTTTTTCTGGACACAAAAAAATCCCGGTGGGACGGGTCAGGAAAGACGCCAGCCGCGGGAAGGTTGCCTTGAAGAAGGGCTATTTTGCGCCCGGTACCGCGCTTCGCAAGTCAGCGCAGACCCCTAATCGCGAGAAACCGGTTTTTTTGTTGCACTGCAACAACTTGTAACCTCGGCGCGGCGCGGGCTACCCGACACTGCTGTCGGCGTTCCGTGCGCCAGTCCCTATGTTTTTGATAGCTGTCTACGCAAGCTACACAAGGGCCGGAAGCCTAAAACGCTTCGAAATCAACGGTTGGCGGCTTTTCCAGCGGCCGCGGGCAGGCCGGCTTTGCCGGATGCCTCGCGGCGTCCCCTGGAAGGGGAAAAGGAACTACACGCAGCGCAGCGGAGTGAGAACGATAGGGGTGTGCCTGGCTTGGCCTAGTCATACACCTCTGCGTCAGGATCGGTGGCTTCCAGCTCGTAGCTCGCGGCCAACATGGCCAGGCGGCCGATCACGCC
>CBFGNA010000583.1:0-1903 GCA_965650045.1 uncultured Polaromonas sp. | reverse complement strand
AGCATCGCCTGCCCGGACCTCACGCGGATCATCGAGGCCGGCTTCCCGTTCGACCAGCGCGTCGTCGACACGAGGGCGCTGGGACTTTTTGCCGGGATCACCGGGCTGGGCGTGCTGGCGGGGCCGCTTGTCGGCGGCGCCATCGTGCACGGGCTGGCCTGGCAGTGGATCTTCTGGATCAACCTGCCGGTGGCCCTGGGGGTGGTGTGGCTGACGCTGGCCAAGGTGCCGGAAGGCAGGGCTGCGTCGGCGCCGCTGGATCTGTTGGGCGCTGCGCTGATGACCACCTCGCTGCTCGGCTTTGTGTGGGGCCTGGTGCGCGGCAACCGCGATGGCTGGGGCAGCGCAGAGGTGCTGTTGTCGCTGGGCGGCGGCGCTTTGCTGGGGGCCTGGTTCGTGGCCTCGCAGCGATTGCGTGCCTGGGACGCGATGGTGCCGCCGCGGCTGTTCCGCTCACCGGTGCTGGCGGTGGGGCTGGCCGTGAGCTTCCTGCTGACGGCGTCGCTGCTCGGCACGCTGTTTTTCATGGCGCAGTTCTTTCAGGTGGTGTGGCAGCTGTCGCCGCTGGCCGCAGGCGCCAGCATGCTGCCCTGGACAGCCACGCTGTTCCTGGTGGCGCCGGTGGCAGGCGGCCTGGTCAAGCGCGTGGGCGAAAAGGCGCTGGTGGTCGTGGGCCTGGTGCTGCAGGCGGTGGGCCTGGTGTGGCTGGCGGCGCTGGCGTCACAGGGCGCCGATGCCGGCTACGGCATGTGGGTGTTGCCGCTCGCGGTGGCCGGCGGCGGCATTTCGATGGCCATGCCCGCGGTGCAAAGCGCCGTGCTGGGCGCGGTAGAGCCGCCCGACATGGGCAAGGCGGCGGGCCTGTTCAACACCTTGCGGCAACTGGGCGGCGTGTTCGGCGTGGCGCTGGCGGTCGCCGTGTTCACGCAGGTCGGCGGCTATGCCAGCCCGCAGCAGTTCGGCGCCGGCTTCACGGCGGTGTTGATGGTGACCGCGGCGCTTTCGCTCGCCGGCGCGGCGGTGGGCTGGCGGCTGAAACCGCGCACAGCCCAGAACAATACGGCGGCAATACAAGGAGTGAAATCATGAACATGAAAACAGTGGTGGTGCGTTACACGGTCAAGCCGGAACTGGCCGATGAAAACCAGCGGCTGATCGAGCAGGTGTTTGCGCAGCTTGCGCGGGACAAGCCGGCGGGCTTGCGGTATCAGACGTTTCGGCTCGACGACGGGGTGAGCTTCATGCACGTGGCCACGCGTGAAGGCGAGGCAGACGAGAGTCCGCTGATGAAGGTGGAAGCGTTCCGCGCTTTCCTGGCGGGCATCAGGGATCGCTGCGTGGCGCCACCGGTGCAGACGGAAGTGGGGATGATCGGGCTTTACACCGGACTTTGACGGGCTTTGATGGGCTTTGCGGGCATTACCTGGCTTGAGGTTTGGCACCAGCCGCCAGGAAGGCGAACAAGCGCCCAGCCGGCTGCGTCTTCGCCAGGCCCGGCAAGGCGCAGACCACCAGCGAGCGTTTGGCCCACACATCGGCCAGGGGCCGCACGGTAAGCCGCTTGTGGTCCTTCGTCAGCACGGCCGCCGGCATCACCGCCGCACCCACCCCCTGCCCCACCAGCGTGCGTATCGCGTCAAAACTGCCGAGGCTGGCGCGCAGGCGCATCGGTTTGCCGAGCCGCGCGGCCTGCAGGCTCAAGTAGGTGTGCAGCGCGCTGGTGGTGGCGTAGCCGACCAGGTCGGTGTCCAGCGCCTGCGCAAAGGCAACACTGCGCTGGCGCGCCAGCGCATGGCCGCGCGGCAACACCAGAACCAGCGGGTCCTTGCAGAAAAAGGCCGTTTGCAGGCCGGTCATGTCCTCGACATCCGATGCAATGCCGATGTCCGTCGCGCCCTGCCGC
>CBFGNA010000582.1:0-1903 GCA_965650045.1 uncultured Polaromonas sp. | reverse complement strand
GCGTGCGCGCGATCCCGTCCGGGCCGACGTAGTCCTGTTCGAGCGCCCAGACCGCCGGCGGCTCCTCGACGAGGACGCCCTCCGCGCGCCAGTCGTCGAGCAGTCGCCTCGCCTCGTCCTCGGAGTCGGGCAGGGTCAGGCGGACGACGTTGTGCGGGCTGCGGGCACGCAGTTCGTCGCGACCAGCCCGGCACCGACGGCCGGGCCGTGCAGGGCACTGACGATGGGTTTGTCGCAGTTGATCACGTTGTAGACCAGGTCGCGCGCTTCCTTCCAGACGCGGGTGCGGGTTTCAAAATCGTCGGCCATGTCCTGCACCAGCGCCAGGTCGCCACCACCGGAAAATCCCAGGCCCTCGCCGCGCAACACGGCGCAACGCACCGAATCGTCGCTGCCGACATCGCGCCAGATCTGCGCCAGCTCACGGTGGCCGTCATGACCAGCGGTCGGCAGCTTGCCGTTGAGCGCCTTCATCTGGATGTCCAGAACGGCACCGCCGTCACCGCGGCGCGTGATGTTCAGGGTTTGGTAAGCGCTGTAGTCCATGGGCTGGGCCGTCATGATGTCTCCTGTGGGTGGCAAGGGGGCAATTCGGTGGCGAAACGCCCACGCGAAAACCTCTACGAATTGTGCCTCGCGCGCGCAGGCCCCCCCGGTGGCGCACGGGCTGCTATCCTTGTGCGGATGCGCAGCCTGTTTCATTTCGCTTTCAATGTCACCGATCTCGACGAGGCCCGCCGTTTTTACGGCGGCGTTCTTGGCTGTGCCGAAGGCCGCAGTACCGAGAGCTGGGTCGATTTCGACTTCATGGGCCATCAGCTCTCGCTGCACCTGGGCGAGCCGTTCAAAACTGAACGCACCGGCCACGTCGGCGACACGCTGGTGCCCATGCCGCACTTTGGGCTGGTACTGGCGCTGCCCGACTGGCAGGCCATGGCCGGTCGGCTGCAGGCCGCCGGCACCGACTTCCTGTTTGCGCCGCAAGTGCGCTTTGAAGGCCAGCCGGGTGAGCAGTGGACCATGTTTTTCTGCGACCCCTTCGGCAACCCGCTGGAGATCAAGGGCTTCCGCGACCTGGACGCGGTTTACGCCGCCTGAGATGCATCCGTCCACTGGCCGGCGTGAATGACCTATACGTTTTTCTCGGCCACCATCCTGCTGCTCCTGATCACCGATCCGCTGGGCAACATCCCGATTTTTGCCAACGCCTTGCGCCATGTGGCGCCCGAGCGGCGCGCCTTTGTGATCCTGCGCGAGGTGCTGATCGCCTTTCTCCTGCTGCTGACCTTCATGTTTGTCGGCGACAGCTTTTTGCGTGTGATGAACCTGAGCGAACTGTCGCTGCAGATCGCCGGTGCGGTGATCCTTTTCTTGATCGCGCTGCGCATGATCTTTCCGGGCGGCCACCCGGCAGCGGAGCCGCTGCAGGGTGAGCCGCTGATCGTGCCGCTGGCCATCCCGGCGCTGGCTGGCCCGTCGGCACTGGCGACGGTGCTGCTGCTGGTGTCGCAGGCGCCGGCGCGCCGCATGGAGTGGGTGGCCGCGCTGTGCGTGACCATGGCGGTGTGCGCCGTGGTGTTGGTACTGGCCGAACGCATCCAGCGGGTGCTGGGCGACCGCCTGGTCGTGGCGTTTGAACGCCTGATGGGCCTGATCCTGGTGGCGATTTCGGTCGAGATGCTGCTGCGCGGCATCAAGGCCTTTGCCAGCCAGCTGCCCTGACGGCTGAGCCGGCTTAGGCGGCTTACCGGGCCGCGGCGACCAGGGCGCTCAGCGCATCGGACATCGGCAGTTGCAAAGACTTGCCGGACGGCGGCGCGGGCCGGGTGAACCACTTGTCATAGGTCTGGCGGAAGCTGCCGGTGCGCATGGCCTCGACCACCGAAAGGTCCACCAGTTGTTG
>CBFGNA010000581.1:0-1913 GCA_965650045.1 uncultured Polaromonas sp. | reverse complement strand
ACCATCAGCCTGGGCAAAAGCACCTATGCGCGCTGCGGCATCATCGTCAACGTGACCCCCTTCGAGCCGGAGTGGGAGGGTTATGTGACGCAGGAGTTTTCCAACACCACGCCGCTGCCCGCCCGCATCTACGCCGGTGAAGGTTGCGCGCAGGTGTTGTTCTTTGAAAGCGACAAGGACGATGTCTGCGAGGTCAGCTACAAGGACCGCGGCGGGAAGTACCAGGGGCAAGTCGGGGTGACGCTGCCCAAGGCCTGATCTGGCGACGGTACAAACCCCTCGCTTAAATGGGGGGCAAGGGGCGCTGTCAAAAAAAGCTGACCTGGGGTCAGCTTTTTTCATGGTGTCACGACCGCGATGAATTGTGGGCCGCCGACCCCAGCCTATTTCACCAGCAGCACCGGCACCTCGGCATCGGTGACCACGCGCTGGGCCACGCTGCCCATCACGGCACGGCCGAGCAGGCCGTGGCCGTGGGTGCCCATCATGATCATGTGGGCCTTCTCACGCTGGGTTGCGCGCAGGATTTCGGCGGTGGGTATGCCGACCACGGCGATGGTCTTGAAGGCGATCTTGTGGCGGGCGAGAAAACGTTCGATGGGCGCCAGCACTTTTTGTGATTCTTCGGCGTGGTAGGCGGCGACTTCAGCAGAGCCCAGCATGCTCCGCACGCGTCCCGGCACGGGCACCTGCACGTTGAGCACGACCACTTCGCCGTCAGAACCGGCCAGGCTTTCGTGGGTGACCAGAAAGGCCAGCGCCTTTTTGGTGTATTTGCTGCCGTCTGCAGCGAAGAGTATTTTCATGGAAGCTTCCTCGATACAGCGGTCAGCGCAGCACCAGCACCGGCACCGTGCTGTGGGTAAGCACATGCTGGGTTTCGCTGCCCAGCAGCAGTCGCTTGATGCCCTTGCGCCCATGCGAAGCCATGACGATCAGGTCGCATTTGTGTTTTTTGGCGGCCGCCATGATGGATTCGGCCACCAGATCAGAGCGGGTGGTGGCGGTTTTGACGGCAACCCCCGAGGCTTGGGCCGCCTTTTCGACGGCGTTGACAATGGCCTGGCCGTCCTCGGCCCATTTTTTCTCGATGCGGCCGATGTCCTGGCTGGAAATGGAGATACCCCCTTCAAAGTAGCTCACGGGGTAACGTGGCACCACGTTGAGCGCCACCAGGCTGGCGCCGGTGGCTGCCGCCAGGTCGATGGCGCTGCGCACGGCCTTTTTGGAAAGGGACGATCCGTCGGTGGTGACAAGAATGCGCTGATACATGGCTGACTCCTTGTGAATGGGTTGATCCGGCTTTGAGCTTACGCCGCGGTGCCTGCGCTGCGTTGATCCATGTCAAGGAGGGTCGCGCTGGCGCTGGTTAGCCTTGGGCATGTCGTCTGCCCTTGTTTTTTCCGGTGCCGAGAAGGCCGTCGCGTGGGACGGCGATGCATCACGCCGCACAGCGCTCGACGATCCTGCGGAGTGGGCGGGCTTCAGCCGCCCGGTGGCAGGACGCGCAGGCTGGTGGGAGTCTTACCTGTCCATCGGCGGGATGTACTGTGCCGCCTGCTCGCTCAACGTGGAGCAGGCATTGCGCGAGCTCCCCGGGGTGGAAGGCGTGCTGGTCAACGGCGCAACGGCCACCGCGCGCCTGCGCTGGCGGGCCGATGTCAGCCGTCCTTCAGCCTGGATAGCCGCGCTGCAAGGCGCTGGTTACGGCGCCTTGCCCGCCGGCGACATGCTGTCGGCCGCGCCACGCCTTCAGGCGCAGCGTTTGTTGCTCTGGCGATGGCTGGTGGCCGGGTTCTGCATGATGCAGGTGATGATGTATGCCGCGCCGGCCTATGTGGCGGCGCCCGGGGAGATCACGCCGGACATGCAGTCGCTGCTGCGCTGGGCTTCCTGGGTGCTGACGCTGCCGG
>CBFGNA010000580.1:0-1915 GCA_965650045.1 uncultured Polaromonas sp. | reverse complement strand
TGAGCGACGCCGAGCAAAAACTCTATGACCTGGTGGTGCGCCGCTTCATGGCGGTGTTTTTCCCGAGCGCCGAATACCTGGTCACCACGCGCATTTCGCAGGCCGTCGGCCACAGCTTCAAGACAGAAGGCAAGGTGCTGGTCAAGCCGGGCTGGCTGGCGATCTACGGCAAGGAAGCCGAGGACGAAAACACCGACGAGAAAGACAGCAAGACGCTGGTGGCCGTGAAACCCGGCGAGATGGTGCGCGCCGAAGTCTGCGAAGCCAAGGGCCTGAAAACCCGGCCACCGGCGCGTTATTCGGAAGCCACCCTGCTGGGTGCCATGGAAGGCGCGGGCAAGACCATCGACGACGACGAGCTGCGCGAAGCCATGCAGGAAAAAGGCCTGGGCACACCGGCCACACGCGCGGCCACCATCGAGGGCCTGATCAACGAGAAATACATGCTGCGCGAAGGCCGCGAGCTGATCCCGACCGCCAAAGCCTTCCAGCTCATGACCCTGCTGCGCGGCCTGGGCGTCGAAGAACTCTCGCGCGCCGACCTGACCGGCGAGTGGGAGCACAAACTCGCTCAGATGGAACACGGCCAGCTCAGCCGCGACACCTTCATGGCCGAGATTGCCGCCATGACCAAAAACCTGGTGGACAAGGCCAAGGGGTATGACAAAGACACCATCCCCGGCGACTACGCGACCCTGAGCGCGCCCTGCCCCAACTGCGGCGGCGTCATCAAGGAGAATTACCGGCGCTACACCTGCGTTGGCAAACACGGCGACGATGGTTGTGGTTTCTCCTTCGGCAAGACGCCGGCCGGCCGCACCTTTGAAGTGGCCGAGGTTGAGCAGTTCCTGCGTGATAAAAAAATCGGCCCGCTCGACGGCTTTCGCTCCAAGGCCGGCTGGCCGTTCACCGCCGAGATGGTCATCAAGTTCGACGAGGAAACCAAGAACTACAAGCTGGAGTTCGACTTCGGCGACGACAAGAACGGTGAGACCGGCGAGATCGTGGACTTCAGCGGCCAGCAGTCGCTGGGCGCCTGCCCCAAATGCGGCGCCGGTGTGTTTGAACATGGCAAGAATTACGTCTGCGAAAAGTCCGTGCCGACGAATGCCCAGCCGACACCGAGCTGTGACTTCAAGACCGGCCAGGTGATCCTGCAGCAGCCGGTCGAGCGTGAGCAGATGGTCAAGCTGCTGACGGAAGGGAAGACCGATTTGCTCGACAAATTTGTGTCGATGCGCACGCGCCGGCCCTTCAAGGCCATGCTGGCCTGGGACGCCGAAGCCGGCAAGGTCAACTTCGAGTTTGCACCGTCGAAATTCCCGCCGCGCAAGACCGCCGGTCCGCCGCGCAGCGGCACGGTGAAAACGCCGTTCGGCAAAACCGTGGCGGCCAAGGGCGCGGGCCCCGCCGCGAAGAAGACCGCCGCGAAAAAAGTCGCGGCCAAAAAGACGCCGGCCGCCAAGACCGCCAAACCGAAAACCCCGCGCGTGGCCAAGCCGGGCAGCGGCCTGAAACCCAGCGAGGCCCTGGCCGCGGTCATCGGCTCAGAACCGGTGGCGCGCACCCAGGTCATCAAGAAGCTCTGGGACTACATCAAGGCAGAAGGCCTGCAGGACGCCGCCAACAAACGCGCCATCAATGCCGATGCCAAGCTGCTGCCGGTGTTTGGCAAACCGCAGGTGACGATGTTTGAGTTGGCGGGGATTGTTGGGAAGCATCTGACGGCGGAATAAATTCCGCGCCCCTTTGCTGCATCACGCTCCGTCCCCGGCTCGCTTCGGGCAGTAGTTTCAACTCCCCACTCCCAACCCCCCGCCCTTCCCTCGCCCCGCGGGGCGAGGGAAGGGAGCCGCATGTGGCCGCGTGTGCTGCTGCCGCGTGCAGACATGACTGTCTGTTGGGATTGCCGTAC
>CBFGNA010000579.1:0-1929 GCA_965650045.1 uncultured Polaromonas sp. | reverse complement strand
CATGAAAACCAGCCTCAATTTCCAGGACGCCGACGCCTTTTACGAGTGCCTGCTTGACGCCCACCAGGGCTTGAGCCGCGAGCAGTCCGAGTTGCTGAACGCCCGGCTGATCCTGATTCTGGCCAACCAGATCGGCGACACCGCGGTACTCAAAGCCTGCATCGCCGGCGCCCGGGTCGCGCCAGCCAGCTGAAGCGGCGGCAGTCGAATAAAATCGGCGCACTGATCCACCCCGGCGGCATCTCACCAGATGCCGTTTTTCATTGCTGCCCATGACCGACTCTGCCAAGCCCCTGTCCACCCCACCCGCCGCCGGGAGCCCGCCCGAGCGGGTCGCCGTGCCCACGCCGGGGCTGGACAGCCTGGCCAAGTCCTTCGAGCCGGCGGCCATCGAAAGCCAGTGGGCCCCGCGCTGGGAAGCCAGCGGCATGTACGAACCCACGCTGGATGCGGCGAAACCGTCCTTTTCGATCCAACTGCCGCCGCCCAACGTGACCGGCACGCTGCACATGGGCCACGCCTTCAACCAGACCATCATGGACTCGCTGACGCGTTACCACCGCATGCGCGGCCACAACACGCTGTGGGTGCCGGGCACCGACCACGCCGGCATCGCCACGCAGATCGTTGTCGAGCGCAAGCTGCAGGGCGAAGGCAAAAGCCGGCACGACCTGGGCCGCGAAAAGTTCGCCGAAAAAGTCTGGGAATGGAAGGAAGAATCCGGCAGCACCATCACGCGCCAGATGCGCCGCATGGGCGACTCGGTGGCCTGGAAACACGAGTACTTCACCATGGACCCGAAGATGTCCAAAGTGGTGACTTCAACCTTTGTGCAACTGTACGAACAGGGCCTGATCTACCGCGGAAAACGCCTGGTCAACTGGGACCCGATCCTCAAGTCGGCCGTGTCGGACCTGGAAGTCGAGAGCGAAGAGGAAGACGGTTTTCTCTGGCACATTCGTTACCCGCTGGCCGATGGCTCGGGCTCGCTGACAGTCGCCACGACCCGGCCGGAAACCATGCTGGGTGACGTGGCGGTGATGGTGCACCCGGAGGACGAGCGCTACAGCCACCTGATCGGCAAGTTCGTCAAGCTGCCGCTGTGCGACCGCGACATCCCGGTGATTGCCGACGACTACGTCGACAAGGCCTTTGGCACTGGCGTGGTCAAGGTCACGCCGGCCCACGACAGCAACGACTATGCGGTGGGCCAGCGGCACCAGTTGCCCATGATTGGCGTGCTCACCCTGGATGCTGCCATCAATAACAACGCGCCTGAAAAATACCGCGGCATGGACCGTTTCGTGGCACGCAAGGCGGTGGTCGCCGATCTGGAGGCCCAGGGTTTCCTGGTCGAGGTCAAAAAGCACAAGCTCATGGTGCCGCGCTGCGCGCGCACCGGCGCCGTCATCGAACCCATGCTGACCGACCAGTGGTTTGTCGCGATGAGCAAGGTCAGCGACAAGGACCCGACCGGCAAGTCGATTGCCCAGAAGGCGCGCGATGCGGTGGACAGCGGCGCGGTCAAGTTTGTGCCCGAGCAATGGGTCAACACCTACAACCAGTGGATGGGCAACATCCAGGACTGGTGCATCTCGCGCCAGCTCTGGTGGGGCCACCAGATTCCCGCCTGGTATGACGAGGATGGCAAGGTTTACGTCGCCGCCAGTGAAGCCGACGCGCAGAAGCAGGCGCCCGGCAAAACGCTGATACGCGACCCCGATGTGCTCGACACCTGGTACTCCTCGGCGCTGGTGCCTTTTTCCTCGCTCGGCTGGCCTGAAAAAACCAAAGAGCTGGATTTGTTCCTGCCGTCCAGCGTGCTGGTCACGGGTTACGACATCATCTTCTTCTGGGTCGCCCGGATGATCATGATGACCACGCATTTCACCGGCCAGGTGCCCTTCCACCACGTCTACATCCACGGCC
>CBFGNA010000578.1:0-1930 GCA_965650045.1 uncultured Polaromonas sp. | reverse complement strand
GGGCAGCGGGATGCTTATTTATTTCCCGGCGGTTTTTTTGGCGGCGGCGCGTGGCTTGGCCGCGGGGCTGCGGGCGCTGGCCGGCTTCGCTGTCTTTTTAGGAGCTGCTTTTCCTTGACTGGCAAGGGCTACAGGCTTGTTGTTCTCAAGAATGAAGGCCTTCACCTGGGGGTAAACGATGTCGCGCCAGCGCCGGCCGCTGAAGATGCCATAGTGCCCGGCGCCCTTGACCTCCAGATGTTTTTGGCGGGATTTCGGGATGCCGGTGCACAAGCCATGTGCCGCTTCGGTCTGACCGGCGCCGGAGATGTCGTCGAGCTCGCCCTCGACGGTGAAGTGGGCCGTCGTCGTGATGTCCTGCGGGCGCACGCGTTCGAGCTCACCATCGATGGACTTCACGTCCCAGGTGCCGTGGACCAGCTTGAACTCCTGGAACACGGTCTTGATCGTGTCCAGGTAGTAATCGGCGTCCATGTCCAGCACCGCGTTGTACTCGTCGTAGAACTTGGTGTGCGCCTCGGTGCTGGCGTCATCGCCCTTGAGCAGGTTCTTGAAGTAGTCGTAATGGCTGCTGGCGTGGCGGTCGGGGTTCATGGCCACAAACCCGGTGTGCTGCAAAAAGCCCGGGTACACCCGGCGTCCGGCGCCGGGGAAGTTGCCCGGCACCCGGTAGATCACGTTGTTTTCGAACCATTCGTAGCTCTTGTTCGTGGCCAGGTTGTTGACGGCCGTGGGCGACTTGCGGGCGTCGATGGGCCCGCCCATCATGGTCATGGACAGCGGTGTGGTTTCGCCGCGGCTGGCCATCAGGGAAATCGCCGCCAGCACGGGCACCGTCGGCTGGCAGACGCTGATCACGTGGCAGTTACCGTAAATGCCCTGCAGGTGGCGGATGAATTCCTGCACGTAGTTGACGTAGTCGTCCAGCGAGAAGGCGCCGTCGGACAGCGGCACGGTGCGGGCGTTTTTCCAGTCGGTGATGTAGACCTTGTGGTCCTTGAGCATGGTGCGCACGGTATCGCGCAGCAGGGTGGCGTAGTGGCCCGACAGCGGCGCCACGATCAGCACCGCCGGATGGCCCTTGAGGCGGGTCAGCGTGGCCGGGTCATCGGTGAAACGCTTGAAGCGCCGCAGCTCGCAAAAGGGCTTGTCGATCTCGACCCGTTCGTGGATGGCGATGTCGGTGCCATCCACATCGACCGTGGTGATGCCGAACTCCGGCTTTTCGTAGTCCTTGCCCAGGCGGTAGATCAGGCTGTAGCCGGCAGAGATGCGCTGCGTCAGGGGGTTCTGGCCAAAAGGGGAATTGGGGCTGCTGTAAATCTTGGCGGCGGCCTGGGCGAAGTCAACAAAAGGCTCCATCAGGGAGCGCTGGGTTTCATAAACTTGATAAAGCATGCGGGAAAACCTTTGGACAACGGGGTATGTTGCAGTGCAACAAATAATAACAGGTACGCTTATGATTCCATGGAGGGCAAACACCAATGACGCGCGACGTTTTGGCGCGTCGCGCAGCTTGTTTTTCAGCCTGGTGCGGCCATGTGTAGCTGCCTGCCCTGCAGGTTTTGACTGGATTGTTTATGACCGAGACCGGCGGCGTTGCGCTGCAAGACCCCTGGGGTTCACTGAAAAAATCGGACCGCATGCCCGTGCTGTTCGTGGGGCACGGCAGCCCGATGAATGCCATTGGCGACAACGCGTACCGGCAAAGCTGGCAGGCGCTGGGCGCGCAATTTGGTACCAGGCACCCGTCGCCGCAGCTGGTTCTGTGCATTTCTGCCCACTGGCTGACCGAGGGCTGGTGGTTGACGGCCATGGACCAGCCCAAGACCATCCACGACTTCGGCGGCTTTCCGCAGGAGCTGTTTGACCAGCAATACCCGGCGCCCTGCCATGCCCTGGCCGCACGCGCCCTGAGCCGGCAGCTCAG
>CBFGNA010000577.1:0-1939 GCA_965650045.1 uncultured Polaromonas sp. | reverse complement strand
CGGCCACATTGTTGGCACCGAACTTGGTACGCGTGAAGACCAGCACCTGGCTCCAGTTGTGCTCGTTGATGATGTGCGTGAGCAGGGCTTTTTTCTTGCCGCGGCCGACCGGGTGGATGGTCTGTGTGATGCGCTGCACCGTGGTGTTGCGCGGCGTGACCTGGATGCTTTGCGGGTTTTTCAGCAGGCCGTTGGCCAGCTCGCGAATCTCGTCGCTGAAGGTCGCGGAAAACAGCAGCGACTGCTTCTGTTTGGGCACCAGCGCCAGCACTTTCTTGATGTCATGGATGAAACCCATGTCCAGCATGCGGTCGGCTTCGTCGAGTACCAGGATCTGCACCTGGCCCAGGTCCAGCGTGCCTTGGCTCGCATGGTCCAGCAGGCGGCCGGGGGTGGCCACCAGGACGTCCACGCCGCGGCGCAGTTTTTCGATTTGCGCCCCCATGCCGACACCGCCGAACATGACCATGGAGGACAGCTCCAGGTATTTGCCGTAAACGCGAACGCTTTCCTCAACCTGCGCGGCGAGTTCGCGCGTCGGGGTCAGGATCAGGCAGCGCACGGCGTTGACGCCGCGCTTGTTTTTCAGGGCCGGCTCGCTCGACAGGCGCTGCAGCATGGGCAGCACAAAGGCGGCGGTTTTGCCGGTGCCTGTCTGGGCGCCGCCCAGCAGGTCGCCGCCGGCCAGCACGGCGGGAATCGCCTGGGCCTGGATGGGGGTGGGTGTGTCATAGCCCTGCTCAAGCACGGCTTTAAGAATGGCCGGAGCCAGATTCAGATTTTCAAAGGTCATGGTGTTGCACTGCAGGAGTGCTCAGGATCGGCCTGTGGGAGCTTGTGGGCGTCCCGCCAGTCAAAGGCAGATTGGGGTCAGGAGCTTGGGCCAGAAACACCCTGAATCGTTGCCGAAACTGTCACTGAGGTGTGCCCGAATGTTGCAGGCAACTGGCGCCAGCAACGTGGGTATTGTCGCACGGAACGATAATCGGGGCATTGCCGCAAGAAAATCGCCGAAAATCAACGGCTGGCTTGCGCTCACGCCCTTTCTTTTGTACTCCCCCTTTTTTAGAAGTTGAACCCTGATGGCCCAGTACGTATTCACCATGAACAAGGTCGGCAAGATCGTGCCGCCCAAGCGCCAGATTCTCAAGGATGTGTCGCTCAGCTTTTTCCCGGGCGCCAAGATCGGCGTGCTCGGTACCAACGGTTCGGGCAAGTCCACCCTGCTCAAGATCATGGCCGGCCTGGACACCGAGATCGAAGGCGAAGCCACGCCGATGCCTGGCCTGAACATCGGTTATCTGCCGCAGGAACCCAAGCTGGACCCCGCCCACACCGTGCGTGAGAGCGTCGAGGCCGGCATGGGCGCGGTGTTTGCTGCCAAGGCCCAACTTGAAGCCGTGTATGTCGCTTATGGCGAACCGGACGCCGACTTTGATGCGCTCGCTGCCGAGCAAGCACGTCTGGAGGCCATCATTGCGACCTCGGGCAGCGACTCCGAACATCAGCTGGAAATCGCCGCCGACGCGCTGCGCCTGCCGCCCTGGGATGCCGTGATCGGTGTGTTGTCCGGCGGTGAAAAGCGCCGTGTGGCGCTGTGCAGCCTGTTGCTGTCCAAGCCCGACATGTTGCTGCTCGACGAGCCCACCAACCACCTGGACGCCGAATCGGTGGACTGGCTGGAGCAGTTCCTGCAGCGTTACCCGGGCACTGTGGTGGCCATCACCCACGACCGTTATTTCCTGGACAACGCTGCCGAATGGATTCTCGAACTGGACCGCGGCCATGGCATTCCCTGGAAGGGCAACTACAGCACCTGGCTGGACCAGAAGGGCGAACGCCTGGCACAGGAGCAAAAGGGCGAGGAAGCCCGCGCCAAGGCCCTGAAGAAAGAACTCGAATGGTCGCGCCAGAACCCGAAGGCACGCCAGGCCAAGAG
>CBFGNA010000576.1:0-1940 GCA_965650045.1 uncultured Polaromonas sp. | reverse complement strand
CATCGAACACGAAGCGGGACTGGCCTGAAGCAGTGCTACTCGGCCGCGCCGGCAGCGCTGCGCCCCAGCCGTTCCAGCAGCACGTAGAGGCAAATGCCGCCGGCCAGCGGCAGCAGGTAATACAGCGCGCGATACGCCAGCACAGCCCCCATCAGCGCGCCCTGGCGCACGCTGCCGCCCAGCAGCACCAGGTACACCGCTTCCAGCACGCCCAGCCCGCCCGGGATGGGAATCACCACGCCAATGACTGAGGCGGCCATCAGCACGCTCAAGGCCGTGCCGTAGGGCACCTGCTGGTTCAGCAGCAAATACATGGCCGCGCCCATCAGCGCCCAGTTTGTCGCCGACATGCCCAGCTGCACCAGCGCGAGGCCGGGGGACGGCAGATGCAGGCGTTTGCCGCGCACCTTCCACTCGCGCCCGCGCGCCAGCAGGCAGGCAAACACATAGCCGATCACCAGCAGCACCATCAGGCCGCCCAGCGCGCGCAGGGTTCCGCTGGCCATGTGCGCCTGCGCCGGCGGCTCGATGACGCCGGCCGCAAACAGGCTGCCGGCCAGCAGGCCGTAACCAAGCCAGTTGGTGGCCATGCTGATGCCAACGACCTGCGCAATCGTTGCTTCGTCCAGCCCCGCCCGCGCGTAAAGGCGCGCACGCAGGGCCATGCCGCCAACCAGGGAGCCGAGGTTGAGGTTGAAGGCGTAACTGGCAACGGCAATCGCCCAGGTGCGCCAGCGCGAGAGGGGGTGACGGGTGTGGTGCCGGCCGATCAGGTCAAAGCAGCCGTACAGCACATGGCTGGCGGTGGCCAGGCCCAGCACCGCCAGCAGCAGCCCGGGTGAATATTGGTGAAGCGCCTGCCAGGCGCCGGCCCAGTCCACCTTGTGGGCATGGGAGATCAGCAGACCGAGAACCAGCACGCCGAAAAGCGGCACCACCCAGCGCTTCAGCCGCGGCCAGAGGCGTGACGCGGCCGCAGAAAGCGTATCGAGGCGTGGAGCTGCATCACTGACCATGGCGCCCATTGTTGCCGCGCACGCGCGGGGCAACAAGCGCCAGCGCCCCTTGTTGCTGTAGGCGCAAACTCACGACACAGGCTCACGACGCAGGCGTGGCCGCATTCGCCGCCCCGCTCCCGGTGTATAAACAGGACCCCCGGTGCCGCGCGCTGCTCTGCAGCGCCGGCCCCCGCCGACACAACAGCAAGGAATCTCAAGCATGGGCGCGCAGTGGAAAGCAAAAGGCAAGGAGCTGGCGGCCAATGCCAAGGGCAAGGTTTTCGGCAAACTCGCCAAGGAAATCATGGTTGCCGCGCGCAGTGGCGCCGACCCGGCGCTCAACGCGCGGCTGCGCCTCGTGGTCGAGCAGGCCCGCAAGGTGTCCATGCCCAAGGACACGCTGGAACGCGCCATCAAGAAAGGCGCCGGCCTGACCGGCGACGCGGTTCATTTTGAACACGTCATTTACGAAGGTTTTGCGCCGCACCGCGTGCCGGTCATGGTCGAATGCCTGACCGACAACCTGAACCGCACTGCCCCTGAAATGCGCGTGTTGTTCCGCAAGGGACAGCTCGGCACCTCAGGCTCGGTGTCCTGGGATTTCGACCACGTCGGCATGATCGAGGCCGAGCCGGCCGCCGCAGGCGCCGACCCGGAACTCGCCGCCATCGAGGCTGGCGCGCAGGACTTCGAAGCGGGCGAAGAAGATGGCACAACGCTGTTCCTCACCGATGCGGCCGACCTGGACATCGTCAGCCGGGCCCTGCCGGCGCAGGGCTTTACCGTGCTGTCGGCCAAGCTCGGCTACAAACCGAAAAACCCGGTCGATCCGGCCACGCTGAGTGCCGCCGACCTCGAAGAAGTTGAAGCATTTCTCGCCGCCATCGACGCCAACGACGAGGGGCAGCGCATTTACGCCGGGCTCGGCGCCTGATGCCGACC
>CBFGNA010000575.1:0-1940 GCA_965650045.1 uncultured Polaromonas sp. | reverse complement strand
GCCTGGCTTCACCCGACGCCCTGAACACCTCCGGCCCCTGGCGTTTTGAGCCCTACACCCCCACCACCGTGTTGCCCACATCGCCCAGCCAGGATGTGTGGGCCCGGTTTTCGCTGCCGGCCACCGAGTCGGTGCAGACCTGGTTCATCCGCTTGCCGGGGCAGGCACTGGTCAAGGCCAGCCTGTTTTCGCCCGGGCCGCTGGGCGCCTGGCGGCTACAGGTTGCCGGCGAAGCGCTGGCGCCAAAGGACTGGTCGCTGCCCACGCGCGTGCCCAGTTTCGAGCTGCGGACCCGCACCGACAAGATGCAGACTTATTACCTGCGCTTCGAGAACAACCGCGCACTCACCGCCGGCCCGATGTTGCTGTCGCCCATCCAGTACGTCAACGGTGCCTCCCGTGTGGGCGTGGTGATCGGCCTGATGTGGGGCATGTTCAGCGTGCTGGCCGCACTCAGCATCGCCGCCTTCACCATGGCGCGCAACCGGGTGTTTCTGTGGTTCGGCGCCGTGGTGGTGACGCTGATGTTCACCCAGCTGGTGCTGATCGGCTACGGCAGCTGGCGCATCTGGCCGGGCAGCGCCCACCTCAACCAGGTCATGGGTTGGGTCTCGGCAGCGCTGAGCGTGGCGGCAGGGGCCTGGTTCTGCGCCGAGGCCAGCTATGCGCGCAGCGGCCATCCGCACGTCTACAAGCTGCTGGTGGCGGTGACCGCCGGCAGCCTGCTGATGGCCGCGCTCATGGCCATCCAACAGGATTTCATTCCGCGCGACATGCGCAACCTGTGGCTGGGCGTGGCCACCGTCACCATCCTGGGCAGCCTGATCTGGATGGCGCTGCGCGGGCAGGCCTGGAACCAGCTGCTGCTGCTGGGCACCGCGCCCATCGCACTGGCCGCCATTGCCCGGATCTTCTACAACGCCGGCTGGATCAAAAACATTGAGCTGGCTCAGGCGGCCGGTGTGCTGTCGGCCATGGTCGGCCTTCTGTGGATATTTTTTGTGCTGGCCTGGCGCAGCCGGGCTGCACTGTTTTCCAACCACCGCATCGCAGCCCTGGCCAACTACGACCCGGCGAGCGGGCTGATGTTGCCCCGCGTGATCGACAACCGCCTGGGGCAGATGCTGCTGCGCGCAAGCCGGCGGCGCTCGGAATGCGGCATCGTGATGCTGCGCTGGCTGGACCAGGTACCGAGCCCTGACGAGCTGAACGATCACAAACGCAGCGTTGCGCTGTCCCGGGTGGGTGCCATCCTGCGGCGCGCTGCACGCGACATGGACACCGTGGTGCGTTACGACGAAAACATGTTCCTGATGTTGATCGAGGGCCCCGTCAATCGCGAAGCCGTCTCCGAGGTCTCGACCAAAATCCTCGCCGATTGCATCCGCCTGTCGGACAAGCTCGATGATCCGAATGCCTTCAACCTGCACATTGCGATCTGGCACGGCACCCCGGAGCGCCTCACCGGCCAGCAGATCATCGACAGCCTGAAAACCCGGCTGCGCCGCATGAGCCCCGGGCCCAAGCGTTATGTCCAGTTTGTCGAAACCGCCGGTGAGCCAGTCAGCCTGCCGCCGGAAGACAGCGTGCGGCGCGAGGATCTGGTGGCAAAGATCAATGCGATCGAAGTCTCCCACCCCGCGCTGCATGACGACGGACCCAAGCCAGTTCAGGCGCCGATGGGCTGAGTCAGGCGCCGTCAGGCGGCAGGCAGTGGCAGGGCGGTTTTGTACCTGACCTGCTTGAGCGCAAAACTGGAGCGGATCTTGTCAATGCCCGGGATCGGCGTGAGTTGCTCCAGGATGAATTTCTCCAGCGCGCCCATGTCGGCCACGGCCACCCGGATCAGGTAGTCGCTGTCACCGGACATGAGGTAACACTCCATCACCTCGTCTTGTTCGGCGATGCGCCGCTCGAACTCGGCCAGCGACTCCTTGCTT
>CBFGNA010000574.1:0-1942 GCA_965650045.1 uncultured Polaromonas sp. | reverse complement strand
TCTCGACGAAGCGATTGCCATGAGCGACCGGGTGGTAGTGTTGGCGGCCGGGCCGGCCACGCGGCCCATGGGCGAATTTGCGATTGACCTGCCGCGGCCGCGCAATGTGGCCGAGGTGCGTACCCAGCCGCGTTTTATCGAGCTGCACACCCAGATATGGGACGTGCTGCGCGACGAAGTGCTCAAGGGTTATGCGCAACAACTCCAGAAGGCATGACCGGCATGTGGCGAACTTTCAAACCTTCCGGCGCCAACCTGCGCTATTGGCAGGTCGGCCTGCTGCTGGTTTTTCTGGCCTTGTGGCAAGTCGCCTCGCGCGACCAGCAACTGGCTTTTTTCCTCGGTGAGCCGGTCAAGGTGGCCGGGCGCGTCTGGTCCTGGTTCATGCCTTTCGGCTTCGGCCCCAGCCTGCTGTTTCCGGATGGCCTGCCGGGCAACGCCGACATCTACCTGCACCTGGGCACCACGCTGCTGGAAACGGTGCTGGCCTTTGGCATCGGCACGGTGCTGGGTCTGGCCTGCGGTTTGTGGCTGGCGCTGGCGCCGCTGGCCAGCGCCATCCTGGACCCCTACATCAAGGCCGCCAACTCCATGCCGCGCGTGATCCTGGCGCCGATCTTTGCCATGTGGTTCGGGCTGGGCATCTGGAGCAAGGTGGCGCTGGCGGTCACGCTGGTGTTTTTCATCGTGTTTTTCAATGTTTATCAGGGCGTGAAAGAGGTCAGTCCCGTGGTGCTGGCCAATGCGCGCATGCTGGGCGCCAACCAGCGACAGTTGCTGCGCACGGTCTATCTCCCGAGCGCAACAAGCTGGGTTTTCTCCAGCCTGCACACCTCCGTCGGCCTGGCGTTTGTCGGCGCGGTGGTCGGCGAATACCTCGGCTCCGCGCGCGGCGTGGGCTATTTGATCCTGCAGGCCGAAGGCACCTTCGATGTGAACACGGTGTTTGCCGGTATTGTGGTGCTGACAGCGTTTGCGCTGGTGCTGGACGGCATTGTCGGCCGCGTCGAAAAACGCCTGATGAAGTGGCAGCCGCGCACTGGAGAGACCGAAAAACTATGAGCCCCGCGGACGGCCTGCAGAAGGCGGCCCCTCGTGTGGCGCTGATTCATGCGACCGCGCTGGCCATGGCGCCCATCCAGTCCGCGTTCGCCCGCCACTGGCCCCAGGCGCGCAGCATGAACCTGCTCGATGACAGCCTGTCGGTGGACCTGGCCGAAGCCGGCGCGCTGGAGCCCGCGATGGTGCAGCGTTTTGTGGATCTCGCGGCTTATGCCAGGGGCACCGGCTGCGGCGCCATCCTGTTCACCTGCTCGGCTTTCGGGCCGGCCATCGAGGCGGCGGGCGCGGCGGTGGGCCTGCCCACGCTCAAACCCAATGAGGCGATGTTCGAGGACGCCCTGCGGCTGTGCCCGGACGGCGGCAGGCTGGGCCTGATCGCCACGTTTGCGGCCTCCCTGCCTTCGATGTCGGCTGAACTCCAGGCCATGGCTGCCGGGCAGGGGCGCCGCATTGATCTGCATACCCGCTTTGTGCCGGGCGCCATGCAGGATCTGGCCGAAGGCCGCGTTGAAGAACATCATCAAAAAATTGCCCAGGCTGCGCAAGGGCTGGATGGTTGCGCTGTGGTGATGCTGGCGCAGTTTTCCATGGCCGCAGCGCAGCCGCTGGCACAGGCCGGCCTGTCCTGCCCGGTCCTCAGCAGCCCGGATTGCGCCGTGTTATCCCTCCAGAAAAGAATGCAACATGCCTGAAACCCGTATTCCGTTTGCCGAACTCCAGCAGTTCATCACCGTGGCGATGAACAAGCTGGGCTTGCCCGAGGCCGATGCCGCTGTCGTGGGCCGCCTGATGGCCGAGGCCGAGCTGCAAGGCTCCGATGGTCACGGGGTGATCCGCCTGCTGCCGTATGCCCGCCGTATCCGCGCGGGCGGGCTCAACT
>CBFGNA010000573.1:0-1943 GCA_965650045.1 uncultured Polaromonas sp. | reverse complement strand
ACGGTGTCTGCGGCGTCGCCGTAATGCATGGCGCGTGCCTCGTCGGCGAAACGCTCACCGACGTCTTCGGTATTGGCCACGACTTCGCGCAGGGCTTTCAGGAATTCCGCGTGTTTGGGGGAGGCTGCCAGCGAAGCAACTTCCTGCAATGACGCCGTGACAGGCGCGGCTGCCGGCACTGTCAGTTCCCGCAAGGTTGCCGCAGCCGGCCCGGTTGCGCCCAGATTGAGGCGAGGCGCGCTGGGCATTTTCTGGATGGCAGGGTCGGCACACAGCGGGCAGGTCACCAGCCCGCGCGCCAGCTGCCCCTGGAAATCATCTTCCGATGCAAACCAGCCTTCAAAGGCGTGCTGGTGCGAACACTGGAGGTTGAGGACTTTCATGGTTTGATTATCGGGTGGCGGTCGCAGCGGGCGTGTCCTGCCAGTCCAGGACCCATGCCCCCGACAGCACGTTTTGCAGCCAGAGCGCGCCTGTCAGGGTCTTGCCGTCGGTAACGCGTCCGTCGCTGCACCACTGCAACAGTTCGGCCGGACTGGCGGCGAAAACATCGAGGAACTCTCCCGCATCGAGCTGGCGCTCGCCGGCGCTCAGGTCGCGGGCGAACCAGATATCAATGAATTCGGTGGAATAGGAAATCACCGGATGCATCACGCCTGCCCGCGCCCAGCGGCGTGCGGTGTAGCCCGTCTCTTCCAGCAATTCGCGCCTGGCGCAGGCCAGCGAGTCCTCTCCGGCATCCAGCTTGCCGGCCGGGAATTCGACCATCACCGCATGCACCGGGTAACGGTACTGACGCTCCAGCACCAGGCGACCATCATCGAGCTGGGCAATGATCATGACCGCGCCAGGGTGGCGCACAAATTCGCGGGAAGCTTCGCTGCCATCCGGCAGGCGCACGGTGTCGCGGAAAGCATGGAGAAAGTGGCCCTTGAGCAATTCACGGCTCGTCAGGGTATGTTCCCTGAGGTGAGCGTCGCCGGCCGGACCGGAAGGCGCTGAAGGCTTGTCAGCCGGTGACATGGTCAGCGGTGCTTGAACAGGTAGCGGTACACAAAGCCCGGGAAGGCAAAGGTGATGAACAGCGTGCCGGTGATCGCGTAAAACTCCCAGCCCTGGGGGGCGATCTGCCCGGCGCGCTGTTCGAGAAACAAGCCGATGCCGCCCACCACGAAATACCAGAACACCATTTCAGCCAGGCGCACGGCCAGCAGCTTGGGCTGGCCCAGAGGCAACACAAGCAGCAGGCGGTTGCTGAGAAACGGCAGGTTGGCGGCCAGCAGGGCCAGCAACACCACCAGCCACACCGAGGCAGTCTGGGTCATTCGACCTCAGGCCCCCAGCGACTTCACGATGCTGGCAATCGCCTGGGTGCACAGGGTCATCAGGCCACCGGGCATCAGACCGAGCAGCAGGACCAGCGCACCGTTGATGCTCAGCACCACACGGGCATCTGAAGGCGCATGGATGGCGGTGGGCATGTCCGGATTCGGTGCATCGAAATACATGACCTTGACCACGCGCAGGTAATAGAAGGCGCCCACCAGCGACATCATCACGGCGAACACCGCCAGCACAATGTAGGTGGTGTGCTGCGACGACACCAGGGCCTGCAGGACACCGAGCTTGGCGTAGAAGCCGACAACGGGTGGCACCCCGGCCAGCGAGAACATGCAGATCGCCATGACACCGGCGAACAGCGGGCTGCGCTGGTTGAGGCCGGCCAGGTCCACGATCTCTTCAGACTCATGGCCGACGCGCGCCAGCAGCAGGATGATACCGAACACGGCCAGCGTGGTCAGCACATAAGTGATGGCGTAGAACATCGCCGCACCGTAGGCTAACTCGGCATTGAGCTTGTTGCCGTTGACCACCCCCGCCAGGAGCGCAAGCAGCAGAAAGCCCATCTGGGAGATGGTGGAAAACGCCAGCATGCGCTTGAG
>CBFGNA010000572.1:0-1954 GCA_965650045.1 uncultured Polaromonas sp. | reverse complement strand
GGAAGAAATTTTCGGCCCGGTGGCCTGCCTGATCCCCTTCAAGGACGAAGCCGAGGCCATCCGCCTGGCCAACGACACGGCCTACGGCTTGTCGAGTTACGTGTGGACCGAAAACATCGGCAAGGCACACCGCGTCGCGGCCGCTGTCGAAGCCGGCATGTGTTTTGTCAACAGCCAGAATGTGCGCGACTTGCGTCAGCCCTTCGGCGGCACCAAGGCATCCGGCACCGGCCGCGAGGGCGGCACCTGGAGTTATGAGGTGTTCTGCGAGCCGAAAAACGTGGCGGTGTCTCTTGGCTCGCACCACATCCCGCATTGGGGAGTCTGAAAAATGGGCACCCTCGCTCTCGCCGCCAAAATCACGCACGTTCCCTCGATGTACCTGTCGGAGTTTCCGGGGCCCAACTTCGGCTGCCGCGACGCGGCCATTGCTGGCCACAAGGAAATCGACCGCCGCTGCCGCGCATTGGGCGTGGACACCATCGTGGTGTTCGACGTGCACTGGCAGGTCAACAGCGAGTACCACATCAACTGCGGGCCGCGCTTCGAGGGCAACTACACCAGCAACGAGTTGCCCCACTTCATCAAGAACATGCCCTACGACTACCCGGGCAACCCCGCGCTCGGCCACCTGATGGCCGACATGGCCAATGCCATGGGCGTGAAAAGCCGCGCGCATTCCGACACCACGCTGGAGCTCGGTTACGGCACGCTGGTTCCCATGCGTTACATGAACAGCGACCAGCACTACCAGGTCATCAGCATCAGCGGCTGGTGCGACTGGCACGACCTCAGGGAGTCGGGCCGCTTCGGCCTGGCGGTGCGCAGGGCCATCCAAGAGCAGTACGAAGGCACGGTCGCGGTGTTTGCCAGCGGCTCGCTGTCACACCACTTTGCCGACAACGGTCGCGCGCCGGAGTTCATGCACAAGGTTTATGACCCCTTTCTCGAACAGGTGGACCAGCGCGTGGTCGAGCTGTGGAAAGCCGGTGACTGGAAAACCTTCCTCGGCATGTTGCCCATGTACGCCGACAAATGCTGGGGCGAAGGCGACATGCACGACACCGCCATGCTGCTGGGCCTGCTCGGCTGGGACAGCTACAGCGCGCCGGCGGAAGTCATCACGCCTTATTTCGGCAGCTCGGGTACCGGCCAGATCAACGCGATTTTTCCGGTCACGCCGCTGCCGGCCACCACCGCCTGACCGGATTGCCATGCCCCACCTCGTCATCCTCTACACCCCCAATCTCGACGCCCGGACCGACATGACGGCGCTCTGCCGCAAGCTGGCCGACATCATGCTGGCCACGCGCGATGAGGACGGCAAACCCGTCTTTCCCACCGGAGGAACGCGCGTGCTGGCCTACCCCGCCGCGCATTACGCGGTGGCGGACGGCAAGGGCGACTACGGCTTCATCTACCTGAACCTGCGCATGGCTGGCGGGCGCTCGGATGCTACAAAAAGGAGAGCTGGAGACGCTTTGCTGGCGGGGGCTAGAGGCCATTTTGATTCAATTTTCGAGCAGCAAGCCGTCGGCATGACCCTGCAGATCGACGAAAGCCCGGGCCAGGTCTATGACGGCAAACACAGCAGCCTGCATCCTCTTTTTAGATGAACCACCCCCGATACGCCTTCGGCGTCTCCCCCTCAAGGGGGCGCCATCTGCGGCCCGGCAAAGCCGGTTCCGCGCTGGCCTGGCCTGCGTTGTCCGCACATCAACCCGCCTGCCAACAAGCGGCGTGAAGGAATCCTGAATGTTTGAACCCACACTGATTGCGCAACTTGCCGCCGAGCTGCATCAGGCCGAACAAGCCCGCGTGCAGGTCGAGCATTTCTCCAAACGCTTTCCCGGCATGACGATTGAGGATGGCTACGCCATCTCGCGCGCCTGGGTGAAACACAAGATCAGCGAAGGCCGCGTTGCGCGCGGCCACAAGATCGGCCTGACCTCGC
>CBFGNA010000571.1:0-1958 GCA_965650045.1 uncultured Polaromonas sp. | reverse complement strand
CGAGGCGACCGTGTTCGGGCCCTTTCATGTGGAAGGCGCGCCGCACTACGAACACGGCGATGACGTCGCCAACGGCGCGGCAGGAGAGCCCTGCATCGTGCGGGGCCGGGTGCTGGGCCTGAAAGGCGAGCCGGTGGCTGGCGCCGTGGTGGAAGTCTGGCAGGCCGATGCCGAGGGCAACTACGACGTGCAGTACCCGGCGCTGGAGCAACACCGTGCGCGCGGGGTGCTGCGCTCCGGTGCGGACGGCCGTTTCGACTTCAGGACCATCGTGGCCGAGGCCTACCCGATCCCGGACGACGGGCCGGTGGGCGACATGTTGCGCGCCACAAAGCGCCACCCCTGGCGGCCGGCGCATCTGCACTTCATGGTTACCGCGCCCGGATACGAAAAGCTGGTGACGCATGTGTTTCGCAGCGGTGACCGTTACCTCGACTCCGATGCGGTGTTCGGCGTGCGCCAGTCGCTGGTGGCCGACTGGATCCGGCAGCCCGACGGCATCTACAGCCTTGATTTCGACTTTGTGCTCAATCCGCTGCGTCCGTTGCGTGCAGCCCAACCGGTGTTTTCAAAGTGATTCATGTCTTCCACCTGATCGACAAGCCGGACAGCGGCGCACTGCGCCTGCGCATCCGGCCCGAACACAAGGCCTATCTGGCGCTGATGGCTGATCGCATCGCTTTTGCCGGGCCGCTGATGGCCGAGGACGGGCAGACCATGATCGGCAGCCTGCTGGCGATTGACTTCGACTCGCTGGCCGCTGCCGAGGCCTGGCTGGCCGACGAGCCCTTCACGCGTGCCGGTGTGTACGCCGCCAGCAGTGTCCATGCCTTTGTGAACCTGTGGCCGCAAAAAGCCGGCTTCCCCGCATGATCAAACACATCGTCATGTGGGACCTGCGTGGCGAGACGCTGGCCGAGAAAACCCACAGCATCCGCCAGCTCCAGGCCAGTTTCGAGTCGCTGCGTGGGCTCATTCCCGGCCTGCTGCACCTGGAGATCGGTGTGGATTCCAGCGGGGTTGACTACGCCTGTGACGTGGTGCTGTACACCGAATTTGACACCCAGGCCTCGCTCGATGCTTATGGCAGCCACCCCGAGCACCTGCGTGTCAAACATGAACTGTCCGACCTGCGCGTGGCGCGCCACCAGGTGGATTACGAAGCTTTGCAGGCGGGCAGCGTGTCCGCCGCCGACCCCCACAAGGAAACCAGCGAATGAACGACGACATGAACAACGAACTGCTGATCCGCCAGATGGTGGAGCGCTGGGCCGTCTGGCGCGACGCCGGCGACTGGGAGCGTTTTGCCACGGTCTGGCACCCGGAGGGCGTGATGATGGCGACCTGGTTCCAGGGCCCGTTTGCTGATTTCATCCGCGTCACGAAAGAGGGTTGGGCCAAGGGCGTCAGCATCCTGCATTTTCTGGGCGGCTCGGCGGTTGAAATTGCCGGTGAACGCGCGATTGCGCAGACCAAGATGACGATCTCGCAGCGCGGCATGGTGGAAGGCGCGGATGGCCCGGTGCTGTGCGACGTGGTCTGCACCGGCCGTTTCTATGACTTTGTGCAAAAGCATGAAGGCCAGTGGAAGCTGCTGCACCGCCAGCCGATTTATGAAAAGGACCGCATCGACCCGGTGGATTCGACCGCCAGCGTGGCGCTCGATGCCAAGGCGCTGCAGGCCTTTCCCGAGGGTTACCGGCACCTGGCCTATATCCAGACGCGCATCGGCTACACCGTCAAGCTCGACATGCCCATGCTCAAGGGTCCGGTGGTGGACGAGTTGTACCAGCGCGGCGCGCGCTGGTTGGCCGGCGGCGCGCTGGAGCGCTGATGCGCCTTTGCGCTGTGCATAAAAAGAAGGAGACATCATGATCGCTTTGTTCCACCGAGGGCCTGTTTTGCCGCGCCGTCTCGCAGCGGCCCTGGCGCTGGCAGTTGTCGCCGGCATCCTGCCG
>CBFGNA010000570.1:0-1964 GCA_965650045.1 uncultured Polaromonas sp. | reverse complement strand
TGGAAACCATCGCGCGTTACGGCTCGGAAGAAAACAAGGACCGTTGGCTGGAACCGCTGCTCAAGGGCGAGATCCGCTCGGCTTTCCTGATGACCGAACCCGAGGTGGCCTCGTCCGACGCCACCAACATCCAGTGCCGCATCGAACGCGATGGCGATCACTATGTGCTCAACGGCCTGAAATGGTGGTCCTCCGGCGCCGGCGACCCGCGCTGCGCGATCTACATCGTCATGGGCAAGACCAACCCCGATGCAGGCCGCCACGAGCAGCAGTCCATGATCCTGGTGCCTGCCGATACCCCGGGCATCGAGGTGATCCGTCCGCTCAGCGTCTTCGGTTACGACGATGCGCCGCACGGCCACATGGAAGTGCGCCTGACCAATGTGCGCGTGCCGGTCGCCAACATGCTGCTGGGCGAAGGCCGTGGCTTTGAAATTGCCCAGGGCCGCCTCGGCCCAGGACGCATTCACCATTGCATGCGCAGCATCGGCATTGCCGAGCGCGCGCTGGAGCTGATGTGCAAACGCCTGAACAGCCGCGTGGCTTTCGGCAAGCCGGTGGCGCGCCAGTCGGTCTGGCATGAACGCATCGCCGACGCGCGCTGCATGATCGACCAGGCCCGCCTGCTGACGCTGAAAGCCGCCTACATGATGGACACGGTCGGCAACAAGGTGGCCAAGGCCGAGATCGCGATGATCAAGGTGGTGGCGCCCAACATGGCCTGCCAGATCATCGACTGGGCCATCCAGGCGCATGGCGGCGGTGGTGTGTCGGACGACTTTCCGCTGGCCTACGCCTATGCGCACCAGCGCACGCTGCGCCTGGCCGACGGCCCGGACGAGGTGCATCGCGCCTCGCTGGCCAAGCTGGAACTGGCCAAGCACCTCTCCCTCCCCGGCGAGGTCGAGATGCCCGTCACGCGCGGAAGCTAAGCCGGTGACGATGCCGAAACGCTATTAAAAAGAGAGCTGCCAGCGCCCGCCAGCAAAGGGCTGGAGGCACTTTTTGTTCATAATCGCCGGCTACAAGACAATGTCGGCGCCCAGCCCTGCCAGCGCCGCATCACAGGCACTGGTGTAGGTCACGGCGGCATGCTGCAGGGTGGCGATATCGCCCGACACATACTGCATGCGCAGATAGGCCTTGCCCCGCAGCAACATCAGGATGAAGGGGTTGTGCGCATCCGGGCCCGGCTGTGGCCAGGAAAGCAGCAGTTCGGCCAGGTTGTTGTCTATCCACGCCAGCGCATGTTCACGCCGGTCAGCCAGGACGGTGTAGCGCTCCCAGAAATCCGGCACCAGGCTGCTCCAGCCGAATTCCTCGTACATCGCCAGCCAGCGCATTTCTTCCGGCAGGCTCGGATCCGCGGTGGTCTGCAAGGAGTCGGTGTAGATGGCATAGGCGCGTTTTTCAAGCGACTCCTTGAGCGGGCGATTCATGATCAGCACCGCCGCATCCCCGTTGACCGCCAGCTCGGCCCGCGCCCGCAGCTCCTCGCCAAGGATGTAGTCACGTGTGCTGGGCCCGCATTCCAGCTTCCAGGGCTTGCCGCGCACCTGCCCGGTCAGCAGAAAACCCTGCCCCTTGTCCTGGTGGAAATAGCTGAAGCCCTGGGTACCGGCCCACTCCGACACAGACGACTGCGTCGAAGTGCTCTCAGGCGATGGGTCATCCTGCGCGTCGGGCTCACCGCGCGCGAAGACCTTCTTGAGGCGATCAAACATGGTTGCGGCTTTCGTTGGAAACGAGCGAGCATCATAGGTTGAAACGCCGGCCCTGCAAGACGGCCATGGAAAGCGGTCTTTGCCGCATGCGCGGCAACGGAGGCTGCCCATCCAGCCGCCCTGCCCCCTCAAATAAATCAGGCCGCCTGGCGACGCCGTGCGCGCTTCGGGCTATAATCTTGGACTTGGCGGAGTGTGGCGCAGTCTGGTAGCGCACCTGGTTTGGGACCAGGGGGTCCA
>CBFGNA010000569.1:0-1992 GCA_965650045.1 uncultured Polaromonas sp. | reverse complement strand
CGTAACGTTTGCCGAGCTGGTGCAGGCGCAGGCTCATACCAGCTCCTCCACCCGTAGCAGCACCTGCGCCAGCGCGTCCGGCGCGTCGCAAGCCACGATGTGCCGGTCCGGCATGGAACGCAGCCAGGTGATCTGGCGCTTGGCGAGCTGGCGCGTGGCGGCGATGCCGCGCTCACGCAGCTCGCTCATCGGCCAGGCGCCGTCCAAAGCTTCCCAAGCCTGGCGGTAACCGACGCAGCGCATGGACGGCAGGTCGGGAAACAGGTCGCCGCGTGCGCGCAGGGCTTTCACCTCGGCGATGAAACCGCCGGCGAGCATGGCGTCGAAACGTTGTGCAATGCGATCATGCAGCCAGGCGCGGTCTTGCGGTTCAAGGCAAATAAGGGCTCCAGCCCTTGTTGGACGGGCGCTGGCAGCTCCTTTTTCGATAGCGTGCTGTGTCTGGAAAGACGACAGCGGCTGGCCGGACACACGAAACACCTCCAGCGCGCGGGAGATGCGCTGTGAATCGTTGGGGGCCAGGCGCGCTGCCGTGACCGCATCGACGCCCGCCAGTTCGGCATGCAGCGCCGGCCAGCCTTTGGCAGCGGCTTCGGCCTCGATGACCGCACGGGTGGCGGGGTCGGCCGCCGGCATGTCGTCGAGCCCGTCGCGCAGCGCCTTGAAGTACAGCATGGTGCCGCCGACCAGCAGCGGCAGCCGGTCGCGCGCACGGATCTCGCCGATCAGCCGTGTGGCATCCGCCACAAACTCGGCCGCGCTGTAGGCCTGCAACGGATCGCGGATGTCGATCAGGTGGTGCGGCACGGCGGCCAGTTCGGCGGCCGTGGGTTTGGCCGTGCCGATGTCCATGCCGCGGTAAACCAGCGCGGAATCCACGCTGATGATTTCCACCGGCTGCTGCGCGGCGATGGCCAGCGCGGCGGCGGTTTTGCCCGAGGCGGTGGGGCCGGCCAATCCGATCCAGCTCAATGGCGTCATGGTTGTTGCGGCAACGGCGCCGGCACCGGCTCACCATATTTTTGCACCAGCGTCCAGGCCGTCAGTGCAATGCACACGCTCCAGAACAGGATGCCGTGGGCCATCGGCAGCACAGTGCCGTCCATATGGGTGCCCAGCCAGCCGCCCATGGCAAAGGCGGCCAGCATCATCAAAAAGCCGTTGAGCGCCGAAGCCGCGCCGGCAGCGCCGGGGAAAGGGCTGACCGCGCCGCTCTGGCTGCAGGGCTGGTGCACGCCGTGCGCCAGGATGAACAGGTAAAACGGCAGCAGGATGGCCCAGACCGAGCGCACGCCGGCCCAGGCCAGCCCCGCCGTCAGCAGGCCGCCGGCCAGGGTCAGCACCGCTGCCATGGCCACGGAACGCCGCACGCCGAAACGCGGCAGCAGGCGCCGGCAGGCAAAGGTGCCGAGGATATACACAAACGACATGGAAAACATCACCAGGCCATAGTGCGTTTTGCTCAGGCCCAGCACCCCGATAAACACAAAGGAGGACGACGCGAGGAAGGTGAACAGGCCGCCGTAAGACGCGGTGGACAGCAGCGAAAAAGCCACAAAGGTCGGGTCGCGCACAATGGCCCACCAGGTGCGGGTCAGCATGCGCGGCTCCAGCGCGCGCGGATTTTTGAGGCCCAGCGTTTCCTGAAAGCGCAGGGCGATCACGCCCAGCGACACCGCGCCGAACACGGCCAGCGCCAGCAGGGCGGCGCGCCAGTTGAAGATATCCGACAGCAGGCCGCCCAGCGGCGCGCTCAGGCAGGCGATCACCCCCAGGCCGGTGAGTCCGCGTGACATGGCCCGCGCACCGGCCACCGGGGTGTAGAGGTCGCGCACGATGGCACGGGCGAACATCACGCCCGCGCCCATGGCGGCGCCCTGCACGGTGCGCCAGATGATGAGCATCGCCATGGACGGCGCCAGCGCGCTGCCGATGGCAGCGATCACATAGGCGGACAGGCCCCACAGCAGGATGGGCCGGCGGCCGAAGCGA
>CBFGNA010000568.1:0-1992 GCA_965650045.1 uncultured Polaromonas sp. | reverse complement strand
AGCAAGTTTGCCGGCGCCGGCGACAAGGCCACGGTGCGCCAGGCCGCCCTGGACACCTCCGCGGACGGCGCCCCGGCCGAAGCCGCTGAGCCAGCCCCCGCCCCCGCAAAAACCACCCTCAAGTCCAGACGCATCAAGGCGGGCGATACGGCCCCGGTCACCCCGCCGGCCGACAGTCCGCCGGACGCCCCTTTCTGACAGGACAGCGACGCTACAAAAAGCATAGCTGCTTGCGCCCGTCCAGTAAGGGCTACAGGCCTTTTTTATCATCAATCGGGTAAAGGGGCCAAGTTTTTATCACCAGGCACGGGCGTTGACGATGTCTGCATGGACAGCTTGTTTCGCCGGGCGCTGACGCCGCCCTGGGTTGTGCGCCTACATCCCGGTCCTTGGCCCCAAACATTGTCAGTTACCATCAAAACATGCGTGTTTCCTGGCGCTGCCGGGAAGCGTCAAGGCCCGGCGCCAGGCCCCAAAATTCCGAAAAAACAAGGTTCACGTCCACGATGTCCGACTCCTCTGCTTCCACCTCCGCACCCGCCCTTGCCGACCCGGCCCTGATGGGCGAAGTCGCCGAGCTGGTGGTCTCTTCGCTCAACCTGGAAACGGCTGCCGCCGACATCCAGCCGGACGAGCCGCTGTATGGCGACGGCCTGGGCCTGGACTCCATCGACATCCTGGAAATTGCGCTGGTGGTGTCCAAGCGCTACGGCCTGCAACTGCGCGCAGATCATGAAGACAACACGGTCATTTTCAAGTCGCTGCGCAGCCTGAGCAACCATATCGCGCAGCAAAGAACGAAGTGAAACCCGGCTTGACGGCACAGCTGCTGCGAGGCGTTCGCTGGGCAGGCATTGCCGCCTTCTGTGTCGCTTACCCGGTGTTGGCCCATCTGGCCGCCGCCGACCCCCACCCCGACCTGTTCGACGCGGCGGTCGCCATGGCGCCACCTCTGGCCCTGGGCGCAGTGCGGGCCTGGCGTTCGCCGCATCGGTCCTGGATGCTGCTGCTGTGCCTGAGCGCCGCACTGGTTCTGTATGCCTCACGCCACTGGCTGGTACAACATTTCAACTGGGTGTTCCTGTTGCAGCACGCGGGCATCCAGGCCTTGCTGGGTCTGGCCTTCGGCCGCACCCTGCGCGCCGGTGAAGTCCCCATGGTGTCCAGCCTGGCCGCCATCGCCCACGGCAAGGAGCTGTCGCCCGCCCTGGCGCGCTACACCCGGCAGGTCACCTGGGCCTGGACGGTTTATTTTGCGGCCATGACGGCGCTGTCGCTGCTTCTGTTCTGGCTGGCGCCCGTGGCCGTGTGGTCGGTGTTTGCGAACCTGCTGAACCTTCCGCTGCTGGTGCTGATGTTTGCCGCTGAATACAGTGCGCGCCTCATCCTGCTCTCGCCAGCAGACCGCTCGGGCCCACTCGAAGCGATCCGCGCCTGGCGGCAGGCCGGTTCTGGCGCTGCCCGTCCGCCCACCTGAGCGTTCGCCCATGCCTGTCACCCACTTTGCCCTCGTTTCCCACGATCACCCCGATGACATCGTGGCATGGCGCTATGGCGAGCGCATCACCGTGCGCCAGTTCGTTGCCGATGTGCGGCAGTTGGCCGCACAGTTGCCCGCGGGCCGGCACATGCTCAATGCCTGCAGCGACCGTTATCACTTCACCGTGGGTCTCGGTGCGGCCCTGGTCGCGCGCAAGATCAGCCTGCTGCCGCCGACACACACGCCTGAGATGATCCGGCAGTTGCAGGCGCTCACCCCCGACGTGTTTTGCCTGACCGACGCGCCCCATGCCATCCAGTTGCCCGGCTTCGCCTACCAGGATGCCTTCGCGCAGGGGATGGCCGATGACGACCCGGGAGCAAGCTGCGACATTCCGCTGTTTCCGGGCAACCAGCCGGTGGCCGATGTTTTTACCTCCGGCTCAACCGGCATGCCGCAACCGCATCGAAAAACCTGGGGAGCCCTGGTGCAAAGCGCGCGGGCTGAAGCGA